>CAZAMS010000021.1:0-5733 GCA_964486305.1 uncultured Aestuariivirga sp. | reverse complement strand
AGGTTCCAGATGAATGGTCATCCATGGCGGGAAACCGCCGGGACAGAACCCGGCTTACAGGCCGACTGACATTTCTGTTGCGGGATGACGCTAATTTGAAACTATTTGTTAATGTAGTCGGGGGCAATGTCGGGCAATCGTTAACGACTTGTTCATTGTGATAATTGCCCAAAATGACCCTTGAACCCGGCCAATCCCAGCAGCGTCATGTCCCCGTCATGCTTGACGAAGTGTTGCGGGCACTTGGCCCCAAGACAGATGCCATTTATGTCGATGGAACCTTTGGGGCGGGGGGCTATACACGGGCAATTCTGGAGGCAGCGGATTGCCGGGTTGTGGCATTGGACCGCGATCCTGCTGCAATTGCTGGCGGGCAAGCGCTTGCCGCCAAATTCGTTGGCCGGCTCACGCTGGTTGAAGGCAGATTTGGAGTGATGAGCGACCATCTCGCCAGTCTCGGGCTTGAGAAGGTTCAAGGTGTGGTGCTGGATGTGGGCGTTTCCTCCATGCAGCTAGATGAAGCGGCGCGCGGGTTCTCCTTCATGCGCGATGGCCCGCTTGACATGCGCATGGCGCAGGCGGGGCAAAGTGCGGCTGATGTTGTCAATACCTATTCTCCAGACATGCTGGCGAAGGTAATTTTCCTGTTTGGCGAAGAGCCGCGCTCGCGCGCCATCGCAAAGGCCATTGTCGCGCAGCGGCTTGTGTCGCCTATTGTAACAACGATTGATCTTGTTAAAGCGGTCGAAAAAGCTACGGGGCCGCAACGGGCGAAGGACCGCACGCACCCTGCCACGCGAACCTTTCAGGCTCTGCGCATCTACGTCAATGCGGAACTGGAAGAACTTGCTGATGCCCTGCATGAGGCTGAGAAAATTCTGGATGTTGGGGGGCGGCTCGTGGTGGTGAGTTTCCATTCGCTCGAAGACCGTGTTGTTAAGCGGTTCCTTGCCATGCGCAGCGGCAAGACACCGGAAGTTTCCCGTCATATGCCGGGAACCATTCAGCGGGCCAGACCCAGTTTCGAATTGCTGTTCAAGGGCCATCTCGATCCCTTAGAAGAAGAAGCAGACAGAAATCCGCGAGCCCGCAGTGCGAAGCTTCGGGCTGCTTCGCGCACCGCTGCTCCGGCCTGGCCGGATTCACGGGGCGACCTCGGCATTCCCCGTGTTGAACGGAGCCATCACTGATGCATAAATTCTTCAACGCCTGTCTGGTGCTCGCTACCCTGGTTTCGGCCTTTGTGCTTTATTCGCTGGAGCATTCGACGCGCGGGTTGGAGCGAAACATCGCAAAGCTGCAGCGTGACATTTCGGAGGAGCGCGAGTCCATCAAAGTGCTGGGGGCCGAATGGAGCAGTCTCACGCGGCCCGACCGTCTGCAGAAACTGACACAGGAAAACCTGAAACTGAAAACGGTCACCGCCTCGCAATTCGTGAGCGAAAGCGAACTGGCTGAGAGGGTTCCTGCCCAACCCATCATCATGCTGGAGGAAAAGGGCAAGGACGTGATCGGCGATATTCTTAAAGAGATGCAGTGAGCATGACACACGAGCCTGATGGCAGATTTGGCGGTCCTGCGAAACTGGCGGGACAGAACCGCATTCGTCTCGTCGCAATCGGGTTTTCAATTGCGTTCCTTGCCATATCATTGCAACTAGTAAATCTCACCATATTCAAGGGGTTGGGGGTTGAAGATGATGCGCTGGCCGAACACCAGCCGCGCATGCCACGGCCCGACATTGTTGACCGCAATGGTGTAGTGATCGCAACAGATATCGCGGTTGCCTCGCTTTATGCGAATCCCCGGAAAATTATCGATGTCGAAGAGGCCGTTGAAGGTCTCACTGCCACCGTGCCTGATCTCGATGCAAAGGCGCTGCGCGCGAAACTCATGCAGCCCGGCCGGGCTTTTGTATGGCTCAAAAGGCAGGTGGCCCCCGAAGAACGGGACGCGGTTTACAATCTTGGAATTCCAGGCGTTGGCTTTGTGAACGAGCGTCGGCGGGTTTACCCCATGGGGCGACTGGCGGCACATACGGTGGGGTATGTCGATCTTGACAGCAAGGGCATTGCCGGCATTGAAAAATATCTTGATGACCAGGGCGCACTTTATACGGCATCACTTGCCGAAGGCTCCGGCCAGACGGCGAGCCCAGCGCAGATCGCGGCCGATACGCGGGTGCAGCACGCGCTGACTGACGAACTGGAAAAGGCAGTGGCCAAGTTCAAGGCCATTGCCGCCGGCGGCATCGTGATAGATATCACCACGGGCGAGATTATAGCCCTTGTCTCTCTACCGGATTTCAATCCCAACCAGGAAGACAAGAAGTTCCGCAAGGAGCAGGCCAACATGATGACGAGCGGCGTGTTTGAGCTTGGCTCGGTTATCAAGGCGGTGACCTTTGCCATGGCTTTTGACTATGGGGTTACGGACCTGAAAGGAAAATACGATGCGCGCTTTCCGCTGGTCATCGGCAATGCCAGCATCAGCGACTACCACGCCCAGCGGCGGGTGCTGACGGTTCCGGAGATTTTCACCAATTCCTCCAACATCGGCACGGCCCGTATGGCGCTTGATGTGGGGACAGAGGGGCATCAGGAGTTCCTGCGCCGCGTCGGGCTGTTTGACCGGTTGACCACGGAAGTTCCGGAGAGCGCCAAGCCGCTTCTGCCCAAACACTGGAGCAAGCTGGCTACGGCCACAGCCGCCTTTGGCCATGGTTTTGCCGTACAGCCCTTGCAAGGGATTTCGGTGATTGGTGGATTGCTTAACAATGGCGTGATGACCGCCCCGACATTCCTGAAGCGCGAGGTGGCAGAGGCAGAGGTTCTGGCAAAGCGCATTGTAAAGCCGGAAACCAGCGAGAAAATGCGCTATCTTTTCCGGCTCAATGTGACGGAAGGAACTGCCTCCAAAGCCGATGTCATTGGCTACCGGGTGGGGGGCAAGACCGGTACAGCCGAGAAGGTTGAAAACGGCCGATATACCCCTGATAAATTGCTGAATTCCTTCATTGGGGCCTTTCCAATGGATAACCCCAGGTATGCTATTATCGTGATGCTGGATGAGCCGAAAGCCACGCCTGAAACCTATGGATTTGCCACGGCAGGTTGGAATGCGGTGCCGACGGCCGGCAAGATCATTGAGCGGATCGCACCGCTTCTTGGCGTCAGGCCGGTGTTTACGCCGGAAGATATTGAGAAGCTGACCAAGCTTGCCAAATCGGCAAAGAAGGACGGTTGAGCTGAAATGAGTGCCATGCTGGCAAAACTGGTGGGAACTGACGCGGCTTTGCCAGAAGCCGCGGGCTCGCTGCTGGTTGCCGGCCTGACGGCGGATAGCCGCGAGGTGGAGCCGGGGTTTGTTTTTGCGGCCCTGCCCGGAACGAAAGTCGACGGTGCCAAATATATTGGCCAGGCCTTTGCACGCGGCGCCAGCGTCGTCATTGCAAACGAAGGCTCCTATGGCGGATCAGGTCTGGTCATTGAGACTGCAAATCCACGTCAACTTTTTGCCCGTATGGCAGCACGGTTTTTTGACAAGCAGCCTGATCTCACTGTTGGTGTCACGGGCACAAACGGGAAGACTTCCGTTGCCGCCTTCGTGCGCCAGATTTGGCTCTCCATGGGGTTTCGCGCGGCGAGCATCGGCACCATTGGCGTTGTAGGTCCTTCGGGCACAGAATATCTGGCCCATACGACACCTGATCCGGTGCAGTTGCAGCGCCTGCTGGCCAAGCTTGCCGAAGATCATGTCGAACATTTGGCGCTCGAGGCTTCAAGCCACGGGCTTGCCCAATATCGCCTGGATGGCATTCGTTTTGCAGCGGCGGGATTTACCAACCTGTCGCGCGATCATCTTGATTACCACGCGACGCTGGAACAGTACTTTGACGCGAAGATGCGGCTGTTTGAAGAACTGCTGCCCGCAGGTGCGCCTGCCGTGATTAATGCGGACACGCCCTTCAGCGCCGAGGTCACAGCACGTTCCAGAGCCCGAGGCCTAAAGATTTTCTCGGTTGGCAAGCTTGGCACTGAGCTCAAGTTGGTGAGATCCCGAAGAGATGGATTCGGCCAGCATCTGGAACTGCAAGGTGCGCAAAAAACCCATTCAGTCTATTTGCCCCTGGTCGGTGATTTTCAGACTTCGAATGCGCTGGTGGCGGCGGGCCTTGTGCTTGCCACGGGTGGTGAAGAAGCCCTCGTGATGCATGCGCTCGAGTCCTTGCAAGGAGCTAAGGGGCGGCTTGATTTCGTGGGCAAGAGCAAAACTGGGGCTTCAATTTTTGTGGATTATGCGCACACGCCGGACGCGCTTGAAAACGCCATGACCGCACTTCGCCCCTATGCCAGCGGAAAACTGGTCGTGGTCTTTGGCTGTGGTGGTGACCGCGACAAGGGCAAGCGACCACAGATGGGGGCCATTGCCGCGAAATATGCGGACAAGATTATTGTTACCGACGATAACCCGCGCAGCGAAGATGCCAGAATCATTCGTGCAGAAATTCTTGCAGCCTGTCCGGGTGCCCAGGAAATTGGCGACCGGGCGAAGGCCATTCGTGCTGGTGTCGATAGTTTGTCGGCAGGCGATGTTTTATTGGTCGCCGGCAAGGGCCACGAGGAAGGCCAGACAATTGGACCCAAGATCATTCCCTTTAGCGATCACGACGCGGTTCGGGCGGCGATAGCGGGGGAGGCCTATCATGGGTGAACCTGCACTTTGGACAGCAGATGAACTTGTTGCGGCAAGTGGTGGAAAAATAATCGGTGCGGTGACCAAGCCGCTCAATGGGGTTTCCATCGACACGCGCACAATTGCTTCTGGCGATATATTCGTGGCGATAAAGGGCGGGACCCATGATGCCCATGAGTTTGTAGCCAAGGCTTTGGTTGCGGGCGCTGGCTTGGCAATCGTTTCGCGCGTTACGGATGAGATGAAGGCAGCGGGACCGCTGCTGGTTGTTGACAATGACCCGCTTGAAGGTCTCGAAAAAATTGGCCGCGCCGCACGGGCCCGCGCGCATTCGCAGATCGTGGCTGTGACAGGCAGCGTTGGCAAGACCAGCACCAAGGAACTGTTGCGTGTAGCGTTGTCCGCGTCCGGCCTGACCCATTCTTCAGTCGCGTCATTCAACAATCATTGGGGTGTGCCGCTCACCTTGGCGAGAATGCCGCGCGATGCGGCCTATGGCGTTTTCGAAATCGGCATGAACCATGTGGGAGAAATTACTCCGCTGGTTGGCATGGTGCGGCCCCACGTGGCCATTGTTACCAATGTGGCTCCCGTGCATGTGGGCAATTTCAACTCGGTTGAAGAAATTGCCGATGCCAAGGCTGAAATTTTCAGTGGCGTGCAGGCTGGCGGCCATGCGGTTCTTAACCTTGATAATCCTTTCTTTCAGCGATTGGCGGCAACGGCACGAGGCTTTGGCATTAAAAACGTCGTCAGTTTTGGAGCTCATGAAAAAGCTGACGTGAAATCGGAGCGTGTGGTGCTGCATTCCTCATGCAGTTGCGTGACCGCCGACGTCATGGGTGAAAAGCTCATTTACAAGCTTGGCATGCCCGGTGAGCATATGGTGCTCAACAGTCTTGCAGTGCTGGCCGCCGTGAAATTGATGGGTGCCGATTTGGCCCGTGCGGCGCTGGCGCTGGCTGTGGCCGAGGCGGCAAAGGGCAGGGGTGTTCATCACCACTTGCGTATTGAATCCGGCGAACTGCTGCTGATTGA
>CAZAMS010000020.1:0-9283 GCA_964486305.1 uncultured Aestuariivirga sp. | reverse complement strand
ACCAACATTGTTGCGGCCATCGGACGACATATCAATCACGTGGCGCGGACTGCGCGGCGCCTTGGTGAAAAGCAGAGACGAATAGAGCAGCGCACTGGAAATTGAGGTGCCGCCCTCGGCCAGCTTGCGCGGCATGCGGGCCAACGTTTCTCCTATGAGGTCTGAATCCTCCTCGCTTGCAATAATGGTCCATGGCAGCACCACCATCTGGTTGGATTCATCGGACCATTGCACCACGCTCACGGCAATGCGCTGCAGGTTTCCAAGGGCAATGGCGCGCTTGACCTCGGGTTGCCTGAAGGCCTCTCCAAGGCCCTCCATCTGCAAGGCAAACTCCGTAAAATCCACGCTGAAAGAACAATCCACCGCAAGGACCAGGGCCAGGTCAACTTCATAGTCTTCAGCCTGAATGCGCGGCGACGGCGTTGTCAGGGCCAGAAGTGAAACGGCCAAGGCCACAGCGCAGGTCTTCCAGGTTCTGGCGCGTGGCATGGCGATTACTCCTTTGCTAGTGATGCAATTCGATATAATCCAGGGCGCGGCAATCCTTCACTGACCAGCCGACATTCACGGTTTTACCATGGGCAATTGATTCATTGCTCGCCTTGTTGGGCACTTTTACGATGAAATTATCGTGACCGGCCACTTCAAGCCGGGCGCGAATGTGATCACCGAGATAAATGAGTTCGGCGATCTTGCCGCGCAGCAGAACATCAACATTCTTGGCCAGCGGATTGATCTCCACGCGCTCGGGCCGGATGGACAGCAGGGTGCGCTCACCCTTGTTGCCCACATTCACCGCAAGTGCCTTCACCACGTCGCTGGAATCGAGCTTCACGGTGGCAATGCTTTGGCTGTCCACCTCCTCAATCACACCCTTCAATTTGTTGTTCTCGCCAATAAACTGGGCCACGAAGGAATTCTGCGGGCGCTCGTAAAGCTCATCGGGCGTGGACAGCTGCTGCACCACGCCATCATTGAACACGGCAATGCGGTTCGACATGGTAAGCGCTTCCGCCTGGTCATGGGTCACATAAACTATGGTCACGCCGAGGCGCTCATGAATGTGTTTGACTTCATATTGCATCTGTTCGCGCAGCTGCTTGTCGAGCGCACCCAAGGGCTCATCCATCAAAACGAGGTCGGGTTCGAAGACCAGGGCGCGGGCCACGGCTATGCGCTGCTGCTGGCCGCCGGACAATTGGCCCGGCCTGCGGCTGGCCATTTGCGGAAGCTCCACAAGCTTCAGAATGTTTTTGACGCGCTCTTCAATTTCAGCCCTGCCGATGTTGCGCACCTGCAAAGGGAAAGCCAGGTTCTCAGCCACTGTCATGTGGGGGAACAGCGCATAGTTCTGGAACACCATGCCAATGCCGCGCTTGTGAGGCGGCGTGTTGTTGATGGGCTTGCCCTTCACATAGATTTCGCCATGGGTTGCGGGTTCAAAAACTGCCAGCATCATGAGAGTGGTGGTTTTCCCGGAGCCCGAGGGGCCAAGCATGGTGAGGAACTCGCCCTTGGCAATATCAAGGTTGAGATCCTTCACAACCAGAGTTTCGCCATCATAGCTTTTCTGAACCTTTGCAAAACTCACCATCGGTTCATTGGTCGAAACTTGGTCTGTCATGCTTTATCGCCTTACCCCTGTTTTGGGACCATAATATGCAGTCACGGCAAAAAGGGAAGCGACGATATTAGCGCAGCTATCTGGCCCGCTTTCCGTTCGCCTTCACGATCAAATGCTCAGGTCCGTAGGGGAAACCGGTGATATTGCGGTTGCCCTTTTCGGTGATCACCAGGATGTCATGCTCGCGGTAGCCGCCTGCCCCCTTCTGGCCTTCCGGGATCATGATCATAGGTTCCATGGAAATCACCATGCCGGGTTCGAGCACCGTGTCGCAGTCTTCGCGCAGCTCCAGTCCCGCCTCCCTGCCGTAGTAATGGCAGAGAACGCCGAAGGAGTGGCCATAGCCAAAGGTGCGGTATTTCAACAGGTCATGCTGGGCGTAAATATCGTTCAAGGATTTGGCGATGTCGGAACATTTGGCGCCGGGCACCAGCAGCTTCTTGCCCACATCATGGACATGGCAATTCATTTCCCACATCTTGAGATGTTCCTTGCTCGCACTTTCGGCAAACAGGGTGCGTTCGAGGGCCACGTAGTAGCCCGCCACCATGGGGAAACAATTAAGCGAGAGAATATCGCCGCGTTTGATCTTGCGGCTGGTCACCGGATTGTGGGCGCCATCGGTATTCACGCCGGATTGAAACCAGGTCCAGGTATCCATCAACTCCGCATGATACCAGACCCTGGCGATTTCGCGCACCATGGCCCCGGTGGAATGCAGTGCCACTTCATGTTCTGGCGCACCAACAGCAATCGCTTCCACACAAGCCGCCCCGCCGATATCAGCAATGCGCGTCATCTTCGTGATGTGTTTGATTTCCTCATCGGACTTGATCATGCGCATCTTCATCGCAGGGGCGGCAACGTCCACGAACTCGACGCCGGGAAAGGCATCCTGCAACTGTTTGCGAAAATCCACGCTCACGTGATCGAATTCAATGCCGATGCGCTTGGCGCCCTTGATCAGGCCTTGCAAGGCAATGAAGTAATTTTCCTTCGACCAATCCGTATAGGTTACATTGTCGCCGAAGGTTCGCCTGGCGGGCTGGCCACCGTCGATGGCAGCAGTCACAGTTGTCGCCACCTTCTGGGTGATCACCAACCCGTATTTGCGACCGAAAGAGCAGTAGAGGAAGTCAGCGAGGTAGCAGACGTTGTGATAGCTGGTGAAAATGCAGGCATCGACATTGCTTTTCGCCATCCAGCCGCGGATTTTATCCTGCCGCCCTTGCATTTCTTGCGCTGAGAATGTCGGCTTCGGCGGCTTCCCGTTTCCGCGATAATCAACAAGGCTTGGGCGCTGGGCAGCGGTCATATTTTTCCTCCAAATTCTGGCAGCCCTTTTGGGCGGCAAGTGGCGCTTGAGTCAAAAGATAATCGCTCACATAATACATGAGTTATTTTCATGGAGCTGCCGTGGCGCGTCTGCCTCCCCTGAATGCCCTGAAATGCTTTGAAGCGGCCGCCCGCGGCAACAGCTTCTCCAGGGCGGCCGATGAGCTGCATGTCACCCAATCGGCCATCAGCCACCAAATCCGCCAACTCGAGGAATGGTTTGGTGTGGCGCTCTTTGACCGTCAGGGCCGCCAGACCCTGCCAACGCCAGAGGGCGTGGAACTTGCAGCCTCCATGGCGGAAGCCTTCGGCATCATAGGGGCCGCCTGCCAACGCATTGCGAAAAGCGATGGCAAAGCCTCGCTCACCATTGCCGCCATTCCCTCCATCGCAACAATCTGGCTCATACCGCGTTTGCCTGCCTTCATGCGCCAGCATCCTGAAATCAATGTGCGCCTGATGCATGCGATCTATGATCACCCCGTCGATTTCGAGGATGTGGATTTGGCCATTTCCTATGGCGACTGGGATGACGCCCCGGCGCATGCCACCAAGTTTCTGGAAGGCGTTTCGGTCCCGGTCTGCAATCCGGCCTATCTCAATCAAATGGGGCCCTTTGAAAAACCTGCCGATCTCCTGTAATGCTGCCTGCTCCATGATCTGGATCGCAGGCCTTGGTCGCGCTGGTTCAGGGCCGCTGGCGTAAAGCTCGATGATCCGCAACCCGGTCCGCTGTTTGAGGGCTTCAACCTGCTGCACTCGGCGATGCTGGCAAGTCAGGGTGTGGGGCTCGCCCCCACCGCCATTCTTGCCGATGACCTGAAAAGCGGCAGGCTCATCCGGCTTTTTGAAACCGAAGTCCTGCACGAGAAAGCCTATTACATTTCCGAACCCGCAAGCCCTCGCCTCAGCCGCGCCGCCGAGGTCAAGATTTTCAAGGACTGGCTGTTGGGCGAGGTCACAACAGGTTAAAGGCCTAGCGTGGTGTTAGGTGGTATTGGTACGTGTGATCCCGCCTCACAAAGTTGTTGCGGCGGACCCCACGCTTTCCGCCCCATCGAAGGTGAAAATCCCACCGGTAGCATAGGCTGCTTCATCGGAAGCAAGGTAAACATAGAGGCCTGCAATCTCTTCCGGACGCCCATGCCGGCGCATGGGAATGATGTCATTCACCCGGCGCAACATCTCGGGACTGTACTCGGCATCCTGCATCGGTGTTGACGTATATCCGGGATTGATCGCATTCACCCGAATTTTGGGAGCAAGTTCGATGGCCATCGTCCTCATCATGGCCAGAACCGCGCCCTTGCTGGCGTTATAGTCCGCATAGTGCCGATAGCCCACAACACCGGCTGTGGAGGCTGTGATCAGGATGGCGCCGCCATCGGCCTTCACCATGTGGCGGGCGGCGAGTTGGCTCGGGTAAAAGACACCATGCACGTTGACCCGCATGACGCGGTCGAAATCGGCACGGCCAATGTCAAGAAAATCGCGCCTGACCGAGATGCCCGCATTGCAAATCATGATATCAAGACCGCCAAGAGCTGCGATCGAACGCGGGAAGGCCACATCAACTTCCGTTGGCTCCGCCACGTCAACGCCTACGACATCTGAAAGTGCTGGAAGCTCGGTCTTGATAAGTTTTGCGTTGTTCGCATTGCGGCACCAGACACAGACCTTGGCACCCTCATCAAGAAAGCGCTTGGCGATGGCTGCACCAATTCCGGTGGAGCCTCCGGTGATTATAACGCGTTTGCCAACCAGTCTTCCCAAGCAACTTCTCCCTTTAAATCACGTAGCCCTGCGGCACGGGATCAAACATGCGTAAAATATGCCGCCCGCTGCGGCTTTCCAACGTTATTGAAACTCCAGGTGCCGCTGCTTTCGTGACCGTGGCATTGAGACCAAGGATTCCATAGAGGTCGCGCAGTATTTCTGCCTGGGGTGAGAACACTTCAACTCCCGCAAGGCAGCCGCCGCGCGGGGCTGTCTTTGCCGGATGTTCGCTGTCCATCCAGTCAATGAAGAAGGGTACGAGGGCGCCAAAACTATGATTGTGGATTCCAAAACATTTCCAACCAAGCCAACGGCCATCGGGGAGGGTTCGGCCTCCGGTCACGAGTTCGCTGCCAGCAAGCCCTGCCGCACTTGCCCTCTGACGCAATTCGGAAAGATCGACACCGCCAATGGCCCAATGATAAAGCCCGTACCCTACGAGACCCCGAACTTCGGGGGCAAGGTTGGTTTCAGCCTGTGCCGAATCACGGCCGAGGATTTCCAGATAAGTTGCATCGGAAAGCGACAGGAGCCGGTTGGCCGTTCCTTCGCCGGGATGAACCCCGCCATAGACCGAACCACGATCCATTCTTTCAGCGAAGTAGCGTTCGCCTTCCGCCAGATCGGCGCAATACCAGACAAGATGATCAACCCGCATGCTCGAAAAATTACATGCTGAACGATCGGAGTCCATAGAACCCATACCGTGTTCTGCTCATATCAGCGTTGCGCCGTCCCGGCTGGCGGCTGCGGTTGCGCTTTGCTAAAGGGGCCTGACATTCAGGAATTTCAGCGTGGCCACAGTCGAAAACCGCATTGCCAGCAGCACCGTTTTTGCAGTGCTGATTTCTGTCACCGCTTGCCACCTGATCAACGACACGTTGCAGGCCTTGATGCTGGCCATCTATCCCATTTTGCGGGATTCCTATGCGCTCACCTTCGGCCAGATCGGCATGATCACAATGGTGTTCCATGTCACGGCCTCGGTCCTGCAACCCCTGATCGGCCTTTATACGGATCGTCGCCCGCTGCCCTATTCCCTTCCCCTTGCCCCGGCCTTTACACTTTTGGGCCTGGTGTTGCTGGGGGCGGCCACGTCCTATCCGGTTATTCTTGTGGCTGCGGGTGCCGTTGGCATTGGCTCTGCCATTTTTCATCCGGAAGCCTCGCGTGTGGCGCGCATTGCCTCGGGCGGTCGCTACGGCATGGCGCAAAGCCTGTTCCAGGTCGGCGGCAATATCGGCACCTCCCTGGGGCCGCTGCTGGCGGCATGGATTATCCTGCCGCGCGGGCAGGCCAGCGTTGTCTGGTTTGCCCTCATCGCCCTTGCCGCTGTTGGCATCCTCAGTGGAGTCGGACGCTGGTACAGCCATCACCTCAGTCCGAAGAACACCTTCCGTTCGACACCGATCATCGGCCACAATCTGAGTTCGCGCACGGTAAGCCTGTCGCTTCTTATTCTTCTGGCGCTGATGTTTTCAAAATTTGTCTACACCTCAAGCTTCAGCAGCTTTTACACCTTCTATCTCATCGACCATTTTGGGGTACCGGTGAAGGACGCGCAGATTTATCTCTTTGTCTATCTGGGAGCTTTCGCCGTGGGTACCTTTGCGGGTGGCCCCATCGGTGACCGCATCGGGCGCAAGGCGGTGATCTGGTTTTCAATTCTGGGGGCCCTGCCATTCACGCTGGCACTCCCCTTCGCAAATCTGTTCTGGACGGTGGTCCTGACAATTCCGATTGGCCTTATTCTCGCCTCGGCTTTTTCCGCCATGGTGGTTTATGCGCAGGAGCTTTTACCCGGGCGGGTTGGCATGATTTCCGGGCTGTTCTTTGGCACCGCCTTTGGCATTGCCGGCTTGAGCGCCGTGCCGCTTGGCTATCTGGCGGACCACACCAGCATCACCTTTGTCTTTCAACTGTGCTCGGTGCTGCCAGCCATCGGGCTTCTCACAATTTTCCTTCCCGGCACAGATCGATTGAGGGCCGCGTAACTCACATAACTCCAGCGCCACCGTTCCATGCCTTTTCCTCCTTTGACACTGGCCCTTCTGCCTGACACATTCCCTGAATTTTGTAGGTTCCCTGAATGCAGACCCATGCGAAAGTTGTGATCATCGGCGGCGGCGTTGTGGGCTGCTCCATTCTCTATCATCTGGCCAAGATGGGCTGGAAGGATGTTGTGCTGCTGGAGCGCAAGGAGCTTACCTCTGGTTCGTCGTGGCATGCAGCCGGCATCATCCACACAATCAATTCGGATTCAAACATCGCGCGGCTGCAGGGCTACACCATCAATCTCTACAAGGAGCTTGAAGAGCTCACGGGACAATCCTGCGGCATACATCGGCCAGGCGGCATCTATCTGGCTTCCACCAAGGAGCGTTACGATTATCTGAAACAGGAGCGGGCCAAGGCACGCTACCTCGGTTTGGATTCGGATTTCATTTCGCTGGAACACGCGCGCGATCTCAACCCGCTCATAGACCCCACGAAATATGTGGGGGCATTGTTTGAACCGGTTGACGGCCATGTGGACCCCTCCGGTGTAACGCATGCCTACGCTAAAGGTGCCCGCCACTACGGTGCAAAAATCCACCGGGAATGTCCGGTCATCGAAACCAATCCGCAGCCTGATGGCACATGGAATGTGGTCACGGCCTCTGGCACGATCAATGCGGAGGTTGTTGTGAACGCAGGCGGCTTGTGGGCGCGTGAAGTGGGCAGACTTGCGGGCATTGATTTGCCGGTGCAGCCCTTCGAGCATCACTACATCATCACTGAAACAATCTCTGAAGTGCGCGACCATGGCAAGGAAGTGGCGGTCACGGTTGACTATGAGGGCAACACCTACACGCGGCAGGAACATGACGGGTTGCTCTACGGCACCTATGAACTGAAGCCCCAGGCCTGGGCCGTGAATGGCACGCCACTGGATTTTGGAGCGGAACTTTTACAGGATGATCTCGGCCGCATTTCCGAACGCCTCGAGATTATTTTTGACCGCATGCCCGCTCTCGCCAATGCCGGCGTCAGACGCGTGGTGAACGGCCCCTTTACCTTCGGGCCCGATGGCAACCCGCTCATTGGCCCGGTTCCTGGCCTCCGCAACTACTGGACCGCCGTTGGCGTCATGGCGGGCTTCTGCCAGGGCGGAGGCGTCGGCCTGTGCATGGCCGAATGGATCATCAATGGCGAGCCGTCAATCGATGTCTGGGGCATGGATGTGGCGCGCTTTGGTTCTTTCGCCACCAGGGATTGGGGCACCATCAAATCCCGTGAGAACTATTCGCGCCGGTTCCGCCTCACCTATCCCAATGAAACCCTGCCGGAAGGACGCCGCCAGAAAACGACAGCTCTTTATGACCGCTTTATTGAGCGCGGTGCGGTGATGGGTGTGTCCTTCGGGCTGGAACATGCCTTGTGGTTTGCCGGTTCAAAGGACGCGGCGCACGAAACACCAACCTTCCGAAGGTCCAATGCTTTCAGCCATGTAGCTGATGAAGTGAAATCTGTGCGTGAACATGTTGGCATGATTGAAATTGCTAATTACGCCAAGCATGAATTCAAAGGGCCGGGGGCTGCGGCTTTTCTTGACAGTCTCCTCGCCAATAACCTGCCGAAGACAGGCCGCCTCGCCTTGACGCCAATGCTGACACCCAAGGGCAAACTCTATGGCGACCTCACCGTTGCCAGGCTCGACGACGAGACTTTCATACTTTTCGGCTCCGGTGCCGCCCAGGAAATGCACCGGCGCTGGTTTGAAATGCATTTGCCTAAAGAAGGCGTCACCTATCGCAACTCAACCGATGAGCTGCACGGCTTTGCCATTTCCGGCCCCAAGTCGCGCACACTGCTGTCGCGCCTCACGCGGAATGATGTTTCCAATGCGGCGCTCAAATTCCGTGATATCCGCCGCATGGTGGTGGCCGATGTGCCCGTCATCCTCACACGTGTGTCGTTCTCCGGTGAGCTGGGTTATGAGATTTATTGTGCGCCCCAGTTCCACATGCGCCTGTTTGAAGCGCTGGAAACGGCGGGCGCTGACTTGGGCCTTAAGCTCTATGGCGGCCGCGCGCTTATGTCCATGCGGCTGGAAAAGAACTGGGGCGTCTGGACCCTGGATTTCCGCCCGGATTTCACCGCAGCCGAATCCGGCCTCGATGCCTTCATCGCCTTCGACAAAAAGGCGGATTTTATCGGCAAGGCGGCAGCGAAGGCGGATAAGCCTGCCAAACGCCTGGTCACCATGATTGTGGATACCAAGGACGTGGATTGCGTGGCTGATGAACCCATCTTCCATAATGGTAAATGCGTGGGTTACGTCACGTCCGGCGGATTTGCCCACCATGCCAAAAAGAGCATGGCCATGGGCTATGTGCCGATAGATTGCGCCAATGATGGCACGGAACTGGAAATCGAGCTTCTGGGCGAGTTCTGCAAGGCCTGGGTGGTGGCCAGGCCGGTTTACGACCCAGACGGCCAGCGCATGAGGGTCTAACGGAAGCGTCACTTGACCGTGACCCTCCGAAAGCCCAAATTTAGCTT
>CAZAMS010000019.1:0-6075 GCA_964486305.1 uncultured Aestuariivirga sp. | reverse complement strand
GCATTGGAGCGGATTTTGTCCTGCTTGCCCTTGCGGTGCATGATGTTTTTGAACTGTGAATGACCCGCCATAAAACCCTCAAGAAACTGTAATTCGGGAGAGGTATAGGCGTGGGGGCCATGGAGATTCAAGCCACCCCCGATTGTTTACCTGCCATTAACACCCATGGGTCAATTTAAGCGAACTAGTTGATGGAGTATGAGTAATGACAATCAAGTCGCGTTTGGTCGAAGAGTTTTCGTTTTCGAGTGAAGATAGTCTTGCTGGCGCCTGTTCCAGCGCCCTTCGAAAGGTCCGCAGCTTGGCAGATACAGCCCCCATTGGCCGCCTGTTTGCATCCATCGCAACCCTGTCAGACATGTCAAACCAGATTGGCCAGTCGCTTGTCGCTGATGATCTCAACGGGGCCGCAAAGCTCATGAAAGCTTACGCAGCGCGCGCCAGCCTGGCTGAAACGGCAACGCCGCTCCCCATGCATTTCAAGCGCCGCGCTTAGATCAGCTAGGCCTAATTCCGCGCAGGCGCTCGCCCCGGCGGCGCAGGAGTTCAACCGTCACCAAAAGGATGGTTGAGAAAACAATCAGCACGCTTGCCGCCGCCGTAATGGTGGGGCTGATCTGCTCGCGGATGCCGGAGAACATTTGCCGCGGCAACGTGCGTTGCTCGGGCCCGCCGATAAACAGGATCACGATCACTTCGTCAAAGGACGTGACAAAGGCAAAGAGCCCGCCGGAAATGACCCCGGGAAGAATGAGCGGCAGCACCACTTTGAAAAAAACCTTTTGCGGAGGAGCTCCGCACGAAGCCCCTGCCCGCATCAGCGTGCGGTCAAAACTCATCAGCGTTGCCGTCACCGTAATCACCACGAAAGGCGTGGCAAGAGCCGTGTGGGCCAGAATGATGCCCGAAATTGTGCCATTCAAGCCAACGAAGGCATAAAAGAAAAACAGGCCAATCGCCGAAATGATCACCGGCACAATCATCGGCGAAATCAGGACAGCCATGATCGTGGCACGGCCCGGAATGTTGGACCGTGACAGGCCCAGGGCCGCGAGTGTGCCAAGACAGGTCGCCAGAATGGTCGTGGCGACGGCTACGATGACCGAAAGTTTTAGCGCACCCGTCCAGCGCTCGTTGGTGAAAAATCCCGCCTCGCCGACATACCACTTCGTTGAGTATCCGGGCATGGGATAGCTAAAGAAGGTTTCCGAGTTGAATGACAACGGCATGATAGCTAAAATGGGCGCAATCAGGAAAAGCAGCACCACGCCCACGAACACCCGCAAACCATAGTAGGAAATTTTTTCAGAGGTTGTTGTGTATGCGGGCAATGCCATGGCGCACTAACCCAATTTCATCTTGTCGATGCCGATAAGGCGATTGTAAACATAATAGAGAATGAGTGTGGCGGTGAGCAGCACAAAGCCAAGCGCTGAAGCCTTGCCCCAATTGCCCTCACTGTTCATGGCCCCGTCGATGAAGCCTGCGATCATGTTGTCCGTAGGCCCGCCAACCAATGCTGGAGTGATATAGTAACCAAGGCTCAAGATGAATGTGAGCAGGCAGCCCGCCGCTACGCCGGGCAAAGTCTGCGGCACATAGACCGTGCGGAAAGCATGGAAGGGCGTTGCTCCCAGAGACTTCGCGGCCCGCATATAGGTCGGAGAAATCGTTTTCATCACGCTGTAAATGGGCAGCAACGTGAAGGGCAACTGGATGTGGGTCATCGCCAGCACCGTGGCAAACCTGGTCTTGTTGAGATGGGGCTCACCCACAAGGAAGCCCAGCGTATTTAATATCCATGTGACACCACTAAAATTCAGAAACTGTGTCATCACACCGCCATCCTGCAGCAGGATTGTCCACGCCGTGGTGCGCACCAGAAGCGATGTCCAGAATGGCAGCAACACAAATATCATTAGAATGCTGGCCGTTCGCTGCGGCAGGGTTGCCAGCATATAGGCCACGGGATAACCAAGTACGAGCGTCATCAAGGTAACAAGCAGGCTGATGCCCAGGGTGCGGCCCAAAATCTGGACATAGATTGTGCGGTCAACTGGCATGCTCTCGATGGAGCCGTCATCAGCTTGCCTGAGATCCAGAACGCTGAGCAGGTAATAAGGCGTGATCGTTCTGCCGGAGCGCTTAATAACGGACCATGTCGCCGTATTGTTCCAGATTGAATCAATCGCAACAACTGCTTCTTTCCATGGCCCGGCTTCTATCTTCTCGAGCTTTCGCGCCGTCACCGTGACTTTGGACTTGAGCGTGGGTATTTCGTAGTTGAGGCGCTTGCCCACAAGGGCAAGTGTCTTTGCCTTGTTCGCGGCTTTAAGCTCTGCAGCAAAAGCCGCAAACACGTCTTCGCTTGGGACGTCTTTGCCATCCCATTGGCTGAGGAGTTGCGTAGTGAGGGAAAGGCTGTCCCTGATGTCAGGGTCGTAGAATGCATTTTTCAGCATGATGACGATGGGAATGAGAAATGAAATTACAATAAACAGGAACAGGGGAGCAATGAGGGCGAAGGCTCTGAGCACTTCGCGGCGCTCTGCTTGCCGCAGTTTTATTTTCAAAGGCGTGCCATCGGCAGCGCGCATGATGCCATCTGCAACCGAAGCCGTCGTCATCTGCTTTTCATCCCCCTTAACAGACTGGAGGAGAGTTGTTTCTCCTCCAGCGCATTGTGTCGGATTACTTCGCGAGCCAGGCGTTGAAACGCTCTTTCAGCTCATCACCGTGATCAGCCCAGAATTGGGTGTCGAGCACCCAGGCAGTCTTCATGTTTTCAGGAGCTGTCGGCATTTGCGGTAGCGTTTCGGGATTAATCGCCGATATAGCATCGCTGTTCGCAGGGCCGTAAGATATGTAGTTAGTCAGGTCGGCCATGCGTTCAGGTGTCGAAGCATACTTGATGAAGCGATAGGCCTCCTCCATCTTAGGTGTACCCTTCACAATCACCCAGCCGTCCCAGTCAAGCGCTTGGTTTTCCCATACAATCTTGAAGGGCTTTTTATCGGCCTTCACCGCAGCAAAGATCCGTCCATTCCAGGCGGATGTCATGATGACCTGTCCGTCGGCGAGGAGTTGTGGCGCCTGTGCGCCTGCATCCCACCACACGATGTCGTTCTTGATTGTGTCGAGTTTCTTGAAAGCTCGATCCACACCTTCGGGTGTTCCGAGAACGGCGTAAACGTCCTTTTGCGGAACGCCGTCAGCCATGAGCGCCCACTCCAGATTAACTTGCCCATTCTTCCAAAGGCCGCGTTTGCCAGGGAATTTCACTGTGTCGAAGATATCGAGCGCCGACGTCGGACCTTCGCTAAGCTTGGTCGTATCATAAGCAATGATGGTGCCATAGACGATGTTGGGAACTGTGCAGTCAAGCACATCGCCGCCGACGAACTTCGAACGGTCGAGACCAAGCTTGTTCCAGTCGATTGTTTCCAGCACACCTTCCGCACAAGCCTGAACGCCGGTCGGCGTGTCGACATCGATCACATCCCAGGTTATGGCGTTGGCTTCAACCATGGCCTTGATCTTGGCCACTTCGCCGTTGTACTCAGCTTCCGTGATCTTGTTGCCAGCGGCATTATAGGGCTCATAGAAAGCCTTGCGCTGGCTGTCCTGGTAGGCGCCACCCCAGGATGTGATTGTAAGCTCGTCGGCTGCACGGGCCGTTGCCGCAAAGGCTGTTCCGGCAAGCAATGCGGCAGTGAATAGAACTGAAAGTTTCTTCATGTAACTCCTCCAAAAGCGCCGGATTTCCGGCAGAAATAGCGTTATGGAGAAGAAATCCAACGGACTATGGCAGCCAACACGAATGCCGGCCTTCCCACCACAGCGTGCCAAGACGTCCTCCCCTGATCACGACCCCGCTGACTTGATGAGTGCCACCGCAACCCTGTGGGCAGCACTGACTTCAGTTCTTATTTCGAGGCACTGGAAAGGATACTAAGCACAGCGTGAGAAAAGGTCACTAGAGTTTTTTTACGCCTGAGGCGGAATAATTGTCATAGTTAGAGCAAGTCGCGGCCAGGGCCTGCCCCGGACTTGATCCGGGGTTGCACGACTTTGCCGATAACGACATGCTCCAAGTTAACGATTAGGCGCGAATTCTCTTCGCTTGGGTCAATCCATTCAAGCGGAACGCGCGCCAGCGCATTTACCAGAACGGCACGTCGACCTGCGACAACCTGCCCCCGATGCGGATGGGGGCGATCTGGGTGGCAAGACCGGTTTTGTCATGGGTTTCAACCGCCACGCCGCACACCGTTGCCGCACCCTCGGCGGGCTTGAATTTCTCCACTGGCAGTTTGCGCAGGAAACGGTTGAGTGGCTCCACCTTGTCCATGCCGATCACGGAATCATAGTCACCGCACATGCCCGCATCCGTCATGTAAGCAGTGCCGCCAGCCAGGATATGATGGTCGGCCGTGGGTGAATGGGTATGGGTTCCAACCAAAAGACTGGCGCGGCCATCCACATAGTGCCCCATGGCCATTTTCTCGGAACTGGCCTCACCATGAAAATCAATAAGAATGGCATCGCAGTCCCGGCCCAATTGGCATTGGTCGAGTTCGCGCACCACGGCGGGAAAAGGATCATCAAGCACTGGCTCAATCATCACGCGGCCCATGGCATTCATCACCAGCACGCGCTGTCCTTTGGCCGTTTCCACCATGCAGGTGCCCCGCCCGGGGCAGCCAGCGGGCCAGTTCAGCGGCCGGATGAGGTTTGGCTCGCGTTCGATGAAAACCAGCGTCTCGCGCTGGTCAAAGGCATGGTTGCCGAGGGTGACGACATCAGCCCCGCAGGCCAGCAGCTTCTGATGAATGTCCTGGCTGATGCCAAAGCCGTGGGCGGCGTTCTCGCCATTCACCACAACAACATCCGGCTTGTAGCGCTCGCGCAGCAGCGGCAATTCGCGGGCAACCGCATCACGCCCCGTTTTGCCCACCACGTCGCCCAAAAAAATCAGCCGCATTTGAAAGTCTCTTGTTCCGTCATGATCCAATCCAGAGGCTGGTCATGGTCGTCGCGGGGCACCATGTCAATTTCCTGGCCGGCATAGGCAACTCCAATCGCGGTCACTTTCTTAAGGGCGCGCAACTTTGCAAGCGTGTGGTCATAAAACCCGCCACCATAGCCCATGCGGTAACCCTTGCGGTCAAAGGCCAGCATGGGAACCAGCAAGACATCCGGCTGAACTTCTGGCGCCGTCTCGGGTGGAATTTGAATATCCCAGCGGCCCAGGACCAGCGCCTCCCCCGGAGCCCATTGCCGAAACAATAATGGTGCGTTCTTGGCAACCACGACAGGCAGTGCGGTTGTCCAGCCCTCCGCGACGAGCCTGTCAAAAAGCTCAAAAGTGGAAATCTCGGTCCCAAAGGAATGAAAGGCTGAAATGACATTGTTTTGGGCACTTCTGGCAACGGGAAGCCCACGCGCCGCCAATGCCGCTGGAGCAGAATCTTTCGCCTTGTCATGTGCGGCCTCGCGCGCCGAAGCCGCAGAAACTCGTGCAGCTTTTTTTTCAGCGTCCAACCCAGCACTCACGACGCCTGCATCCAGTTCTCAACTTTCAAGCCATTGATACACGAAAATTCGCGTATGTTATTGCTCACAAGCACGGCATCCTCGGCAAGCGCATGGGCGGCAATCCACATGTCATTGGCGCCAATCGGCAGGCCGCGCAGTTCAAGATCAGCCCGCAATGAACCATAATGTCCAGCAACCTCAATAGGCATTGGCCAAACTGGAACAAACTCAAACGCGTCAAGCACACGTCGGCGCAATTTCTGTGAAGTTTTCTTTGCAACTCCGAAATGAAGCTCAGCCGCCACAATCACGCTGGTAAAGACATTACCCGGTCCCACACGGTCAACATGCTGTCTTGTCATTCCAAATGGATTGCGCACGAGATCAGACACGATATTCGTATCAAGAAGATAGAGCCTGCTCAAAGGTCGACGGGCTCAGGTGGCGGGTCTTCAATTTCTGGAAACGGCTCATCAATGGGCTCCAGCGTATCGAGCCATTCCGTCAGCGTCATTTTCTTCTTGGGCGTCTCGATGA
>CAZAMS010000018.1:0-2525 GCA_964486305.1 uncultured Aestuariivirga sp. | reverse complement strand
CGGCCTGCACTCTTTACTTCGCTGATCTTCGCATCTGCGAGATAGGCGGCAACGTCCTTGTTCTGCATCATGGCAGTGCTGTAAACGTTTGAATAAGCTCCAAAAACCCAGTTCATCATCATTCTCCTCAAATCAAATCTCGGTTGTCCCCAATATGGGCATTTCGCAGTTGCGGCACAAACGGTATTAAGCTATACGCCCATCAGAAAAAGTTACACATCATTTTTTAGAATTTGGTCGCGCTTTTGTTGGCAATGTTCGCCCGGGCTCGTGATGCAAGGAACCTTGAAACATGGCCGTGTTGTAAACATTGGAATAGGCTTCAAACAACCAGTTCATCGTCATCTCCCTTGATTTGTGGGACAAATTGAATATCGGCCCTTGCCGCACGAACCACAAACGGCAATAACCAACCAATCCCATTAGGAAATGTTACAGGTCATCAATGGCGCGACGGCTGCCCTCTCTCAACGCTCTGAAAGCTTTTGAAGCCGCGGCACGTCATGTGAGTTTTACCGAAGCCGCAACTGAGCTTTTCGTCACCCATGCCGCCATCAGCCGCCATATCCGCGAACTGGAAGAATATCTCGGCACCCAGCTTTTCCTGCGCACCGGCCGCGGCGTTGCCCTCACCGAGGCGGGCAAACGCTTTGGCGAGCAGCTCACACCTCTCTTTGATGCGCTGGCAAACACGTCGCGCGAAGCGGCAGCCGTTGGCGCCGCCCGCCCGCTCAATGTCTCGGTCGAACCTGCAATCGCCTCACGCTGGCTCGTGCCGCGCCTTGGTCATTTCAAGGAACTGCACCCCGATATTGAACTCAACATCGATCCCACCAATCGCCTGGTGGATTTTCGCGTCGATGAGGTTGATCTCGGCATCCGCTATGGCCGTGGGCATTGGGAAGACGTGGAAATGACCAAGCTGTCTTCCGATGTCGTGATGTTTCCCGTGTGCTCGCCGGCCCTTATTGCCGGAGTCCGGAACCTGAAGCCCGAAGACCTCAAGGACTACAACCTGCTTCATGAGCAACGCAAGCAATGGTGGGCTGACTGGCTCACCGCCAATGGCATAGAAGGTGTCACCGACTGGAAGGGCACCGTGTTCCAGAACCACCTCGCTATAGAGGCCGCCGAAGCCTCGCAAGGCTTTGCCCTTGGTGATCAAATCCTGTGCACCGACTCCATCCTTGAAGGCTGGCTCACCCGCCCTTTTGCCCTTGATATGAAAGACCACGGCAACTATTGGATCGTGCGCGCCAAGGGCTCAAAGGAAACCGCAACGGCGCGCTCCTTCCGCGAATGGCTGATGAGTGAGATGGCTGATACCAACAAAAAATTTGCCGGACTGAAAGCCGCGGCAAAACCAGCAAAGCAGTGAATAGCTCCACATAGCCAATTCATTCCCCGCTCGAATCATTTAGTGCTAAACTCTTTCTTTCAAATCAAGGAACCATGATGGCCCGAAAACTATACGACTGCATGAAATGTCCGGGCTACTGCTGCTCCTACCCCGTCATTGAAGTAAAGGACAGGGATGCCGTGCGCATCGCCAAGCATTTTGATATGCCGCTCGCCAAGGCCGAGAAGAAATTCTTCAAGAAAGCCCATGGCTACAAGCGCATCATGCGCCGCCAGAAGGACGAAATTTACGGCAAGACCTGCCAGTTCTTTGATACCAAGGAACGCCGCTGTACCATCTATGCGGCCCGCCCCTCCACCTGCCGTGTGTTTCCGGGAGAAGGCCATTGCGGCTACTATGATTTCCTGAAATTCGAGCGCGATGGCCAGGAAGATCCAACTTACATCTCGACGACCAACCATTCGGGAAACTGATTTTCTTTTTTTGTCATCCCGGCGAAAGCCGGGACCCAGCTTTCTTCAGAATTGCACTTTAGTGATAGAATAATGGGAAGCCCATGACGTCACACATCAATTACCTCATCCTCGCAAATCTTTCGCCAGCCGAACGGACTACCCTTCTCAGGCGCACTGAAAGCGACTTAGAGTCCTTCCTCGAAAAGGTAAAACCCATCATCGAGGCGGTACGGACCGAAGGTGATGCCGCCCTCTCGCGTTTCGCTTCACAATTTGATCTGGCCCCCGTTGCCGCCAATGAAATTGCCGCAACCCCCCAAGACTTTGACCGCGCCCATGCAGAACTGGAGCCGGACGTCAAGGAAGCCATCGCCTTCGCCGCAGCCAATATCCGCAAGTTCCACGAGCTGCAAAAACCGGAAGGTGCATGGAGCGAAGAAATCCGCCCTGGCCTCCATGCCGGCGACCGAACCACACCCATACCGTCCGTCGCCTGCTACATTCCGCGTGGCAAAGGGGCCTTCCCTTCCACAGTCATGATGACTTGTATTCCAGCAACCGTCGCAGGCGTCGAAAATATCTGCATCGTGACACCCCCCGGCCCCAATGGAAAAATCGATGCTGCCTCCCTCGTGGCCGCCCGCGCCGCCGGTGTAAACAAAGTTTACAAAGTGGGTGGCGCCCAAGCCATTGCTGCCGTTGCCTACGGC
>CAZAMS010000017.1:0-5250 GCA_964486305.1 uncultured Aestuariivirga sp. | reverse complement strand
GCAACCGCTGCAATGTCGGTAATTCGGCCTCCCGGATTGGCAATGGACTCGATGAAAATAGCTTTTGTCTTTGGCGACAACGCCTTCTCAATGGAATTCATGTCCTCCGCATCGGCCCACACCACATGCCAGCCGAATGATTTGAAGGAATGGTTGAACTGGTTGATGGAGCCGCCATAGAGCTGGCGCACGGCCACAAATTCATCGCCGGGCTGCATGATGGTATGGAACACCAGCATTTGCGCGGCGTGGCCTGAAGCAAGTGCCAACGCCGCGGTTCCGCCTTCCAATGCCGCAATCTTGGCTTCAAGAACGCCCTGGGTCGGGTTCATGATGCGGGTATAGATGTTTCCAAAGGTTCTTAGGGCAAACAGATCCGCCGCGTGTTTCACGTCATTGAAAACATAGGCCGTGGTTTGATAGATGGGAGTAACCCTGGCACCCGTGGCGGGATCGGGTGCAGCCCCAGCGTGAATGGCTAATGTATCAAATCCTGCTGGCCGGTCGGTCATGCCACTCTCCTGTTTTACGTGAGCTTAGCCTATCGCTTGGGTGGTATTCCGCCAAGCCCCAAGCTCTGCATTTTCCCGCTCTCGTGCATGTGCTGCCTGCGTGAGGAAATGATGCCCGAATTGCCGCCCACCCACGCCCATTCGCCGGAAAGCTTGCCGTACTCGATCTTGGAGCAACGGTTCATCACAACCTTCAGGCCTGCGGCCTCCGCGCGAGCAGCAGCTTCATCGTTGCGAACGAACAGTTGCATCCAGATAACTAATGGTTTGGAAGTTAAGGCCAAAGCCTCGTCAACAACCCCTCCGGCGGCCGTTGAATTCCTGAAGATATCAACCATGTCGATTGCTTGGGGAACATCCTTCAGCGTCGCATAAACCGTTTGGCCCAATAGCATCTGTCCAGCCAGTCCAGGATTAACCGGTATGACTTCATAGCCCTTGCTCAATAGATATTGCATCACGAAGTAGGATGGGCGCACCGCGTTGCTGGACGCACCCACAAGGGCAATCGCCTTAACGCTGTGCAAGATTTCACGGATATATTCCGGCGAATAACTGTCATGGTTCATGGCAGTTGAATACGACCCTCTGCGTCGATCGGCATGAACGGATTAAAGGCAACTTCCCACAGGTGTCCTTCCGGGTCCGCGAAATAACCGGAATAACCAACCCAAAAAACTTTCTGGGCCTTTTTAACGATCGTCGCACCGGCAACTTTTGCATGGGCCATGATGCGGTCAACCTCTTCTTCGCTTGTCCCGTTCCAGGCCACGCCAACACCGCGAAACGACGGCACCGGACCTGCCTTGACGCCCGCATCTTCAGCGAGATCATGATAGCCAAACAGGGCCAGCACAATTCCATTGGCATCGAAGAAGGTCACATTGGGGTTGCTGGCACTGGAAGCAGTAAGTCCGAGACGCTCATAGAACGCGCGCATCCTGGCCATGTCGATGACGCCGAGGGTCACAAAATTTACACGCGGTCTCAAGGGTCCTGTTCCCACTTTGGTTTTCTTTTCTGAATAAAGGCTCCAATACCTTCATGCGCTTCTGCCTGAAGCAGATTGTCGGCCATGATCTGTGCCATGTAAGCATAGGCCTCAACCAGAGGCATATCAGCCTGGCGGTCAAAAGCCTGTTTGCCGATCTTGATTGCTGTACCTGACTTCGAGGCAATCTTTAAGGCAAGCTCTTGCGTCACAGCTTTGAGTTCATTGTGGGTGGTAACGCGATTGATCAGTCCCATGCGCAGTGCCTCTGATGCCGAGATAGTATCACCCGTAAGCAGCATCTCCATGGCATGCTTGCGCGACACACTGCGTGCCAGTGCCACCATCGGTGTTGAGCAGAAAAGCCCAATATTCACGCCCGGCGTACAAAACGTGGACCGGTCCGTAGCGATTGCTAGGTCGCAGGTTGCCACCAACTGGCATCCCGCGGCACTGGCCAGCCCATCAATTTCCGCAATAACAGGGCAGGGGTTGTTCATAATCGCGAGCATCAATTCTGCGCACTTGTCAAACAGGTTCTTGAAGAAATTGCGGCCCTCGTCGGCATCTGTCCGGTGGGCGGTGATCTCTTTGAGATTGTGCCCAGAACTAAATGCTGGGCCATGAGCCGCAATGATAATGACGCGCGCATTGGCCCCATCGAGGGCAGCCTGCAGCTCGTCGATCATCACATGGGAAAGACTGTTGCGTGTGGCAGGGTCATTGAGTGTCAGGCGCAATATGCCGTCACTCAAATCACGAAGGACCAATTCACTCATTCTTCTTCAGTTTCCAGCGATTTCAACTTTTCAGTATAGGCCGGGTTATCAATCATCTGCTGCACAATGCTGCGATTGTTTTCAGATGGAATCAGGGCGTTGAGCGATGCAACAATCCGGTCCTTCATGTCCTGGGCCAATTCCGTGTCCTTTTCGACTTCCTCGATCTGCTGCTTGATGTCAGTCGACTGGTCATCAATGATGTTTGAGTAGGCCGCACCAACCGTCGTGATAGCCAGGTTCCAGTCCGTCACATTGGCAAAGCCCGCAAGCTTGATATCCGCTTCAAAAGCCTTGCCGAGCGGATCGCGGTCAACAAAATCCTGCAGGCTGTCAAAGTTCTCAAGCGCCGCATCCTTGTATTTGTCTTTGACAATCACATAGGCATCAACGGCCTTTTGCGCCGTATCAAGAGTTAGCTCCACCATTTGAACGACTGGAATTTCACCAATGCTCACCTCGTCGGAAGGCTGTGTTTCACTGTCGCTGGGTTGGTTGGGGTCCGGTTCTGTGAGGTCTTCCACTTCCCCGGGCGGTGGCGGCTTTACGTCTTCAACCAACGGCTCGCTGGCCGCCAGATTTGGCTGCAAACCCTGCCTGGAGCCGCCAGGACCGGCTCCGTATGTGTTTGTTTGTAAAGCTGAAATCGCGGGCGTCGGCTCAAAAGTTATAAGCGCAATCCAGACAACGACTAAAAGGCCTGCAAAATGCGTCATTTTTCTCCCCGGGCGGAGGTCTGTTCTTATATGGCTAATGACATCCGGTGCATATCATTAGCAGCATTCGCTGATGATTTGGAGGAAAACAATGTTGCTCAGGTATTATATTACCACACCAAATTTATTCAGATTTTGCCGTGTAATTCTTGACTTCCCCGTTCAATTCTTCTAATCACCGCGCAATCGAAACGGGCGCAAGGTTTCTTGTGCCTTTTCATTTGTCATCAATAACCAAGAGAAACCAACATGAGCACCTATTCGGCGAAAGCCAAGGACATCGTGAAAAATTGGGTGCTGATCGACGCAGAAGGTTTGGTTGTTGGCCGCTTGGCCACCATCATTGCCAATCGCCTGCGCGGCAAGCACAAGCCAACCTTCACCCCCTCCATGGACTGCGGCGACAACATCATCGTCATCAATTGCGAGAAAATCGCCTTCAGCGGCGCCAAGCGCAAGGACAAGACCTATTACTGGCACACGGGCTTCCCCGGCGGCATCAAGGAGCGCAAGGCGCATCAGATCCTCGATGGCAAGTTTCCTGAGCGGGTCCTCGAAGCGGCTGTGAAGCGCATGCTTCCCGGTGCTTCCCTCAAGCGCCAGCAAATGACCAATCTTCGGATTTACAGCGGCTCGGCCCATCCCCACGAGGCCCAGAACCCGGTCAAGCTCGATATCAAGTCAATGAACCCCAAGAACGTGTTGAGAGGCTAATCGTCATGTCAGAACAAACGACACTCTCAAACCTCGGCGAGGCCATGGGAATGGCCGTAGCAGCAAATGCCGCCGCAGCTACAGCTCCCGCCAAGCCAAAGATTGACACCAAGGGCCGCGCCTATGCTACGGGCCGTCGCAAGAATGCGATAGCCCGCGTTTGGATCAAGCGCGGCACCGGCAAGGTGACCGTAAATGGCAAGGTCATCGAAGCCTATTTCGCTCGCCCCGTTCTGCGGATGCTGGTTCAGCAGCCTATGATTGCGGTTAATCGCAATACCCAAATGGACGTTGAATGCACCGTCGTCGGTGGCGGGCTTTCCGGTCAGGCCGGCGCCGTGCGTCACGGCATTTCGCGCGCCCTCACCTATTTTGAGCCGGACCTCCGTCCAGCCCTCAAGAAGGGCGGCTTTCTCACCCGTGACAGCCGTGCTGTCGAGCGTAAGAAATACGGCAAGGCCAAAGCCCGCCGCAGCTTCCAGTTCTCGAAGCGCTAAACCATCATTTACCGAACAAAAAAGGCCGGAGAAAACTCCGGCCTTTTTTGTTGCGGCAAGCCCAAAAAAAGAAAGCCCGGGCAGGGGAGACCGGACTTTCCGAGCAAGCCCGCCATTGCGGGGGAGGGGGAAACAGGCTCGCTTCTGTACATTAAGATAGGTACGAGCAAGCAAATTGCGAGTCATCTTTGACCACATTTTTGTGATCAGAATTATTCTGATCTCACCCGCACATAGGAACCGGGGGCGTCCTCAAGGGCTTCCAGTTTTCCATCACCTGGAACTGGTGCGGAAACCTTGGCACCAGACCGCGTCGTGATCCAGTCCGCCCAATCCGGCCACCAGGAACCTTCATGTTCTTTGGCGGTTTTGAGCCAGCTTTCCAGGTTGTCGGCAGGCCCGTCATTGGTCCAATGCTTGTATTTCCTTTGCTCCGGCGGGTTTACCACGCCAGCGATATGGCCTGAGCCAGAAACCACCAGTTTGGTCTCCCCGCCCATGAACTGGCCGACCTTGAACACGGAAGGCAGTGGCGCAATATGGTCCTCACGCGCTGCCAGATTATAGACTGGCTGCTTGATCTTTTTGAGATCAATATGAACGCCGTCCAGGATCATCTTGCCTTGTGACAGCTTGTTGGCCAGGTAACATTCGCGCAAATAGAAGGAATGGACGCCAGCCGGCATGCGGGTGGAATCCGCGTTCCAATAGAGCAGGTCAAACGGCATTGGCTCCTTGCCCAGCATGTAGTTATTGATCACATAGGACCAGATAAGGTCGTTGGAGCGCAGCAGGTTGAAGGCATCAGCCATGCGCGAGCCTGCGAGATAGCCCTTCTCCTCCATGCGCTCTTCAATCCACTTCACCTGCTCATCATCAACATAGACGCGCAGGTCACCGGCTTTTTCAAAATCAACCTGGGTCGTGAAAAAAGTCGCGGCATTGACGCGATTGTCATTTTTTGCGGCCATGTATCCAAGCGCTGCCGCAACCAGGGTGCCGCCAATGCAATAGCCGATGGTATTGATCTTCTCTGCCCCT
>CAZAMS010000016.1:0-13261 GCA_964486305.1 uncultured Aestuariivirga sp. | reverse complement strand
CCAACGCCCACCAGTGCGTTCATTTCCTCCGAACCAAGGCCTACTACACCGCGCGGGCGATGATACTTGAAACTGCGGCCAAAAAGTTTTGCGCCATTGGCAATGACAGCCGAGGCCAGCGTGTCACCTGCAAAGGCCGACATCTGCTTGCCATCAAAACTGAAATGCACTTTCTTCGTGCGGTCAATACGGGTGCCGCCCTGGGCCAGGCGGTAAGGCTTGTTGCTCATGATTTAGTTCCCGCCTTCATTTTGTCCTTGAAATATTCGGCCCATTCGCCCGTGGCCTGTTCCATCAATTCGCGCGGCGGCAATTCGGTGATGCGGTAAAAGGCCTTGAATTCCATGGTGACCGTATCACGCGCGGCGTGGAACCATTTTCCGCAGCCGCGGTCACAGCGCCAGCGTTCGAAATGCAATCCTTTCGGATTATGCCGGATAAAGAGATAATCGCGCTGGGCCTCGTCGCTGACATTTGCCGGATCATGGGTTGCCGGACGTCGCACATGGGCCTGGCCGCCGCCATGAAAATCCGTCTCGTCGCCTTCAGCGCCACACACGGGACAATGAACTAAAAGCATGAATCTTTGCTCCTTGATATTTTCCTCTCCCCTTGGGGGAGAGGAAGGGGCCCGCACGTTTCGTGCGGGAAGGTGAGGGGGATCAGGTTGCGCAATTGAATCAACGATTCCCCCTCACCCTCCCATTGCTTGTGCAACGGGCCCCTCCCTCTCTCCACAGGAGAGAGGGAAATCGTAGCACTCGGAAATTGAAAGAACCTGTTCATCATCAATGCGCTACGGCGGCAGCGACGCTTTCGTCGATCAGCCGGCCTTCCGCAAAACGATTGAGCCCGAAGGGCTCGGCGATTGGGTGGGGTCTGTCGTGGGCGATGGTATCGGCAAACACATAACCCGAACCCGGAATGGCCTTGAAGCCACCCGTGCCCCAGCCGCAATTCACATAGAGGCCCTCAACATCGGTTTTGGAAATAATCGGCGAGCGGTCACCCGTCATGTCCACAATGCCGCCCCACATGCGCAACATGCGCAGGCGCGAAATGATCGGGAAGGTTTCAACAAGCGCTGTCACCGTGTGTTCCAGTGAAGGGAATGAGCCGCGCTGCGAATAATTATTGTAAGGGTCCGTGCCGCCACCGATGACGAGCTCGCCCTTGTCCGACTGGCTGATATTACCATGCACCGTGTTGGCCATCACCACGCAATCAATGACCGGCTTGATCGGTTCAGAGACAAGTGCCTGCAGGCACAGGCTCTCGATCGGCATGCGCACGCCTGCTGTCTGCATGAGAGTGGAGACATTGCCAGCAGTGACGACGCCAACTTTTTTTGTCTTGATGCTCCCGCGCGTTGTTTCGAGGCTCACAACTTTTCCGCCCTCGCGCGTGATGCCGGTGACTTCACAATTCTGGATAATATCGACACCCATGGAATCAGCACCACGCGCGTAGCCCCAGGCAATCGCATCATGCCGGGCCGTGCCGCCGCGCGGTTGGTAGTAGGCGCCGAGAATGGGGTAGCGGCAATTAGGATCATCATTGATGATCGGAACGATCTCTTTCACTTCCTGCGGCGAGATCATCCGGCAGTCCAATCCCGCCAGGCGGTTCGCGTGCGCCGTGCGCTTGAAGGCGCGGAGCTCATGCTCGGTCTGGCACAGCATCAAAACGCCGCGCGGGGAAAACATGACGTTGTAGTTAAGTGCCTGCGACAGGCCCTCGTAAAGCGAGCGCGCCAGTTCATAAATCGCTATGGAGGCATCCTGCAAATAGTTCGAGCGGATGATGGTGGTGTTGCGGCCCGTATTACCGCCCCCCAGCCAGCCTTTTTCCAGAATGGCGATGTTCGTCATCTTGTGGTTTTTGGCGAGGTAATAGGCCGTGGCCAGCCCATGCCCGCCAGCCCCGACAATCACCGCATCATACTCGGCCTTAGGCGCCGGAGACCGCCAGGCCCGCTCCCAATCCTTGTGGTAGTTCATGGCATTGCGGGCGAGCGAAAAGATGGAATAACGGGATTTCATCGGGCCTATCCTTAATTCGCCTGACTTGTATCAAATAGGCCCCGCAATCACTACAGCTTTCCGACGCCCCATTGCCGCCATGCGACAATGCGACGTGACAAGCGCCTTGAGATGAATTGTATTGTCGGCGCTATGGAAAAACCCGTTAACCCATGATGATTTGGCTCATTTTTGCAGGCATGACGGCGGCCGTGGTGGCCGCCTTGCTCGTGCCGTTCCTTCGCAAATCATCGGGGAGTCTGAATTCCGATGCGGAATTTGACCGGGCGATTTACCGCGACCAATTGCAGGAACTGGAACGCGACCAGGGCAGGGGCCTGATAGGTGCAGCGGAGGCGGAAGCCGCACGAAACGAGATCTCCCGGCGTCTGTTGCAGGTCGCAAAACCAAAATCAGTTGCCGCGGGAAGCAAATATTCCCTGTTGGCCGTACTGATCGTGCCCCTCATTGCCCTGTCAATTTACGCCAAATTCGGCAGCCCCAGATTTCCGGACGTGCCCCTGCAGGAACGATTGAAGGGGGCCATTGCCAATCAGGATTTCGAAGCGTTGGTGGCAACGGTTGAAGCCCATCTCGCACAAGATCCCAATGACATTGAGGGGTGGCGCGTCCTGGCTCCCGCCTACAAGCGCGAGAAACGCTGGGGTGATGCGGCCGATGCCTATGCCAATGTCCTGCGGCTGGCCCCGCCGACTTCCGAAGCAATTGCCGACTATGGGGAAATGCTTGTCTTTGCCAATGAAGGCATGGTGACCAATGAAGCCGAGCAGGCTTTCGCAGAAGCCCTGAAACTGGATGCAAGAAATCCCCGTGCCAGGTTTTACTATGACATGGCCCTGAAACAGGAAGGCAAGGCCCCCGCCTTGAGCGATGAACAGGTTGCGGCAGGGCAAGCCATGTCAACGCAAGGCCAGACGGCAATGATTGCCGGCATGATGGACGGGCTTGAGCAAAAGCTTGGGAACAACAGCCGTGATCTCGAAGGCTGGAAACGTCTGATCCGGGCCAGGCGTATTTCCAATGAAATTGACAAGGCAAAAATTTCGCTCAACCTGGCCATGAATATTTTCAAGGATGAACCAGCATCGCTTGACGCTCTGCGTGACCTCGCAAAAGATTTGGGAATCAATTGATGCACGAATTCAAACTCCATTTGTCATCCCGGCGAACGCCGGGACCCAGACTTTCGATAATTGAACGTGCCCAAAGTCTGGGCCCCGACTTTCGTCGGGATGACAGAATTAATGGGAGTGCATTGGCGTGACGCGCAAGCAAAAGCGATTGGTTGTGATTGTGGGTGGCCTTGCTATTCTGGGGTTGGCCGCAAGTTTGGTGCTGTTTGCTCTCCGTGACACCATCGTCTTTTTCTACACGCCCAGCGAAATTACTGAGAAGAACGTGCGGCCTGGAACGCGGCTTCGCCTTGGCGGTCTGGTTGAGAAGGGGAGCATTTCCAAGGCGGGCGGCACGACGATCACATTTATTGTGACGGACAAGATCAAGACTTTGAACGTGAGTTACACCGGCCAACTGCCCGATCTCTTCCGCGAGGGGCAGGGCGTTGTCGCTGAAGGCGTGCTGGATGCGGGCGGCGTTTTCATGGCCGATACGGTTCTGGCCAAGCATGATGAGAATTACATGCCGAAGGATGTGGCCGACAAGCTGAAGGAAAAGGGCGTCTGGCAGGAAGGCAAGGGGGCAGGCCCATGATTGCAGAAATCGGTCATTTCGCTCTTATCCTGGCACTCGGTGTTGCGGCTTTCCAATGCCTTGTACCCCTGATCGGGGCGCAGCGCGGGCACAGGGAGATGATCGCATCTGCAGTTCCGGCAGCGCTTATTCAACTCGTTCTGATCTATGCGGCCTTTGCCTCGCTCACCCATGCCTATCTGATTTCCGATTTCTCGGTGCAGAACGTTTTTGAGAATTCCCATTCCGCCAAGCCGCTGCTCTATAAAAGCTCCGGCGTCTGGGGAAACCATGAAGGCTCCATGCTGCTCTGGGTTTTCATCCTTGCAAGTTTCGGCGGGGCCGTGGCGCTGTTTGGCGACAACCTGCCGCCATCACTCAGGGCGCGGGTGCTTGCCGTGCAGGGATCAATCGGCTTTGCCTTTCTCCTGTTTATGGTGATGACCTCCAATCCTTTCGCCAGGCTTGATCCCGTTCCCATCGAAGGCAATGGCCTTAATCCTGTTCTGCAGGATCCGGCGCTCGCATTTCATCCGCCATTTCTCTACGCGGGTTATGTCGGCCTTTCCGTTGCTTTTTCCTTTGCCATTGCGGCGTTGATCGATGGCAAGGTGGATGCGGCCTGGGCCCGTTGGGTGCGGCCATGGACGCTGGCCGCCTGGATGTTCCTCACCATCGGCATCAGCATGGGAAGTTGGTGGGCCTATTATGAATTGGGCTGGGGCGGCTGGTGGTTCTGGGACCCCGTGGAGAATGCGAGCTTCATGCCGTGGCTGGTGGCAACGGCGCTGCTGCATTCGGCCATCGTTGTGGAAAAGCGCAACGCCCTGAAAGTATGGACTGTCCTTCTCTCCATCCTTGCATTTTCGCTCTCATTGCTCGGCACCTTCCTCGTGCGCTCCGGCGTTCTGACCTCGGTTCACGCCTTTGCCGTTGATCCCCAGCGCGGAATTTTCATTCTTGGCATATTGTGTTTCTTCATCGGCGGTGCCTTGAGCCTTTTTGCGTGGCGCGCACCTGCCCTGAAGGCGGGCGGGTTTTTCTCGCCAATCAGCAGGGAAGGCGGCCTGGTTCTGAACAATCTCTTCCTCTGCGCGGCCTGCGCTTCCGTATTGATCGGAACACTCTATCCCTTGGCGCTTGAAACCATTACAGGAGAAAAAATTTCCGTAGGCCCCCCCTACTTCAATCTCACCTTCGGTCCGATCATGTTGCCACTTCTTCTGCTTGTACCCATTGGAGCCTTGCTGAGTTGGAAGCGCGCCGATTTGTTCGCCGTTTTGCAACGGCTGTGGAGTGCAGCAGCGTTGGCGATTGGATTGGGATTGATCGTGCTGGTATTCACGCAACGCGGACCTTGGCTTGCACCCCTTGGGTTTGCGCTTGGGGCCTGGATGATATTCGGCAGTCTTATTGACTTGGTAAATCGCATTGCGCTGTTTCGTGCGCCTCTTAGCACGAGCCTTTCTCGCCTTGCTGGCCTTCCGCGTTCCAATATTGGCATGACCCTGGCTCACGCAGGCCTTGGCTTGATGATCATTGGCATCATTGCGATTACCCTGTGGAAGGTGGAACATATTGTTGCGATGAAGCCCGGGGACCGCACTGACGTTGGCAGCTATTCGATTGAGTTCAAGGGCGAAACACCGCTTACAGGCGAAAACTATACGGGCCGCGCCGGACAGTTTCGGATTTTCCAGGGCGAACGTGAGATTGCCACTGTTGTCTCCGAGAAGCGAGAATTCAAACCTATGGGAACACCAACAACCGAAGTGGGATTGCATCAGACTTTATCTGGCGATGTTTATGTGGTGATGGGAGACAAGACTGCTGATGGCGCAAGAGTCGTGCGCCTATATTTCAATCCGCTGGTGTCGCTCATCTGGCTTGGTGCATTGATCATGTTTTTTGGCGGCGTACTTTCCCTCACTGACCGCCGTTATCGTGTCGGTGCCCCGAAGCAAAAACTTGTTTCCGCTGGAGTTCCAGCGGAATGAAATGGTTTCTGCTTTTCTTTATATTGCTGTTCACGCCTGCCCACGCCGTGCAGCCCGATGAGATTTTGAGCGATGCAAAATTGGAATCCCGTGCCCGCGATCTCTCAACGGGCTTTCGCTGTCTCGTGTGCCAGAACCAGTCCATCGATGAATCCGATGCGTCACTTGCACGCGATTTGCGCATCCTCATCCGCGAGCGCCTGACCAAGGGCGACAGCGATGCCGAGATCACGGATTTCATCGTGGCGCGCTATGGTGATTTCGTTCTTTTGAAACCACGGCTCACGGCCCGCACCGCCATCCTCTGGGCCACCCCCTTTTTGATCATGCTTGTCGGTTTTGCCCTTATACTGCGAAGGCGCGCAGCCACGGAGCAAAACGCCGAATCAGCATTGAGCCAAGAAGAGCAAAAGGCCCTGCGGGAATTATGAAACTGCCTTCTCCCGTCCGAAGGATGGGGACAAGGTGCCCGAAGGGCGGATGAGGGCCCTTTGCTTCCGTAATTTCAAACACCAACATCTTCATCCAAGAGCCCTCACCCGGCCTGTCGGCCACCCTCTCCCATGCGTACCGCACGGGAGAGGGCGAATACTGTAACGATCCCGCTTGCAGGAGAAGACAAAACAGAAACATTACAAAAAATTCATGCCGCCGAAACATGCGCGTAAGCCGGGACCGCCTATCTCTTCACTATCTATTCACCTGCAATGGAGAGAATCTCACATGTCAGCCTCATTCACCCTCACCCGGAAAACCCTGTTTGGCCTGCTTGCGGCCGGTTTTCTGAGTGCAACAGCGTTAACCACCTCCCTGATTGTTGCCCCTCCCCATGAAGTGCGGGCCGAATCACAGGCCGCGATTGATCCCACCAAGGGCTTCGCCGATCTGGTGGACCGCGTGATGCCAGCCGTCATCAGCGTTGAAGTGAAATATGCCAATGTCGCTGATACCGAAGGTGAAGCCGCGCCCCGCCAGCAGCAGTTTGAGGAATTCTTCAATCAGTTTCCCCAGTTCAGGGGTCAATTGCCCCCGGGCATGGAAAACCGTCGCCCCCGTGGCGGTGCTGCGATGGGTTCAGGCTTTTTGATCAGTGCTGATGGCTATGCCGTAACCAACAACCATGTGGTGCAGGATGCCGATGAGGTCACTGTCAAAATTCAGGGCGGCACAGAACTCAAGGCCGAAGTGATCGGCACCGATCCCAAAACCGATCTGGCGCTCATCAAGATCAAGTCCGACAAGCCCTTTCAATTTGTTAAATTTGCCGAAACGCCTGCCCGCGTTGGTGATTGGGTCATGGCCGTTGGCAACCCCTTTGGCCTGGGCGGCACGGTGACAACTGGTATTATTTCTGCCCGTGGCCGCGACATCGGCTCCGGTCCCTATGATGATTTCCTCCAGATCGATGCCTCCATCAACCGGGGCAATTCCGGTGGTCCGGCGTTCAACCTGCAAGGCGAAGTGATTGGCGTTAACACCGCGATCTTCTCACCCTCGGGTGGCTCCGTGGGCATCGGCTTTGCCATCCCAGCTGAAATCACCCAGGATGTGGTGGACAGCCTCAAGAATTCTGGCAGCGTGACCCGCGGCTGGCTTGGTGTGCAAATCCAGCCCGTGACCGAAGAGATTGCCGAAAGCCTCGGTCTCCCCGATGCCAAGGGAGCGATTGTGTCTGACGTGACTGAAGGTTCACCAGCCCTTGCCGCAGGCTTCAAGCCAGGCGACACCATTCTGAAAGCCGATAGCGAAGACATTTCCGACGCCCGCGATCTGGCCAAGAAAGTGGCCCGTATCGCACCGGGCAAATCCATCAATGTTGAGATCATCAGGGATGGCAAGCCGATGACAGTGGCCGTGAAGATCGGCACCATGCCCACCGATATGCGCGTGGCAAGCCGGGCCGGTAAGACGGATTCGACCGATCTCACCTCCCTTGGCCTGAAATTGGGTCCGGCGGAGGATGGCGCGGGCGTTCAGGTTATGGAAGTCACCCCGGATTCTGTTGCTGACCGGCAGGGTTTGAAACCAGGTGACGTAATCCTTGAAATTGGAGGCGCCGAGGTAAATGGCCCTGCCGATGTCAAACAGGCCTTGAAGGAGGCGGGCAAGTCACGGGTGCTGATGCTTGTGCGTTCCGGCGACAACCAGCGCTTCCTGGCCCTTCCTCTGGCCAAGGGATAAAAGTTAGGGCGTTGCAATGCCTTCTCCGCTCGGCATTTGACGTCCAATAGCGCGGGGACCGCCCACCCCCAATGGTTCCCCCCTCTGGTCCGGTGGTCTCCGCGCACTCTTTTCTGAAAGGTCAAGTCATGCAAGTCTCAAGCTCACATAAAACCGAATCTCTCAGTTTGGGGCTGGCTACCGACCAAATGCGTATACTCGTAATCGAAGATGACCGTGACGCCGCCTCCTGGCTTATGAAGGGATTGACGGAAAGCGGCCATGTGACGGACCACGCAGCCAATGGCGAGGACGGTTTGGCCATGGCGCTTGAGAACCTCCATGACATTTTGATTGTGGACCGCATGCTGCCCAAGCTTGATGGCCTTTCCATCATCCGCACCCTGCGCGCCAAGGGCATTACCACGCCCGCCCTGATTCTGAGCGCATTGAGCGATGTCGACGAGCGCGTGAAAGGCCTCCGCGCCGGCGGTGACGACTACTTGGCAAAGCCCTATGCCTTTTCCGAACTCCTGGCCCGCGTTGAAGGCCTGGGACGGCGCAATTCCCAGGAGCCCCTGGAAACAAAACTGAAGGCTGCTGATCTTGAGATCGATTTGCTCACCCGCGCCGTGACCCGTGGTGGCCAGAATATTCCCCTGCAGCCCCGCGAGTTCAAGCTGCTGGAATATCTCATGCGCAATGCCGGGCACATCGTGACCCGCACAATGCTTCTTGAAAATGTCTGGGACTATCATTTCGATCCGCAAACCAATGTGATAGATGTACATGTTTCAAGGCTCAGGTCGAAAATCGACAAGGGTTTTGACGAACCGCTACTTCAAACCGTGCGCGGAGCCGGATACATGATACGTGCAGTTTAATCCAAAGATCCTGAAAACCTCGACCTTTCGCCTCGCGGCCATCTACCTGCTGGTCTTTGCCGTTTCTGTTGGCGCTATTCTGGCCTACGTCTTCTGGAATACGGCGGGCCTTCTGGAGCGCCAGACCGATGCCACCATCCGCGCCGAAGTGCAGGCGCTCGCGGACCAGTACCGCATTTTGGGACTGCGCGGCATTGTTGATACAATTGAACGCAGAAGTGCCGAGCGCGGCGGTGGGATTTATTTGCTGGCCGATTCAATCGGAAAACGCGTGGCCGGAAATCTTGAAGCAGTGCCGCCGCAGGTCATTGACGAGACCGGTTGGATTGATTTTCCCCTCGACATCAAAGTCGGCGAAACCATGCAGCGCAGATCGGCGCGGGCTTTTTATGCCGATCTCACGGGCGGCTACGCGCTGATCGTTGGCCGCGACGTTCAGGAGTTGCGGCAATTCGGCGACATCATCAGGCGCACGCTTTACTGGGCATTGGGTATTGCCCTTGTTCTGGGCCTCGGTGGCGGGTTGCTCACCAGCCGGAACTTCTTGCGAAGGGTGGATGCCATCACCGATGCCAGCCGCACCATCATGGGTGGCGATCTTTCAAGCCGCATGCCGGTTTTGGGGACTGGTGATGAAATGGACAAGCTGGCGCGTTCGCTCAATGAAATGCTCGACCAGATTGAGCGCCTGATGACGGGCATGAAGGAAGTCAGCAGCAATGTGGCCCATGATCTGAAAACACCGCTCACGCGATTGCGGGCCCGCGTCGAGTCTGCGCTACGTTCAAACAACAAGACGGAATATCGCGCTGCCCTCGACAAGACGATCGAGGAGTCCGACCGGCTCTTGCAGACCTTTAACGCGCTGCTTTCCATTGCTCGGGCCGAATCCGGCCAGTCCCGCGAAATGCTGCAGGCCATTGATGTCAGCGACATCATTGAGGATGTGGCAGAACTCTATGAACCCATTGCCGAGGAGGCGGGCGGGACAGTGAATGTTACTGTTACTCCGGGACTTGATGTTTTGGCCGACCGCCAACTTCTGTCACAGGCCTTGAGTAATCTCGTGGATAACGCCCTGAAATACGGTGTGACCGGGGAAAACCCAAAACCGCACATTGAAATTGCAGGCACGCAGGACGAGGATTCGGTTGTCGTTCTGGTGAGTGACCGGGGCAATGGCATTCCGGCGGAGGACCGGGCGCGGGTTCTGGACCGTTTCGTGCGCCTGGATTCAAGCCGCTCCAAGCCGGGCAATGGCCTGGGCCTGAGCCTTGTGGCAGGTGTCATGAAACTTCATGGCGGGGCCTTGATGCTCGAAGACAATGAACCCGGCCTGCGCGCCAAGCTGGTGCTTCCGCTTCATGAGAGCCAAAGCTAGAGTTGTACGTGTTTTTCCTCTCCCATAGGGAGAGGAAAGGGCCCAAGCGAAGCTTGGGAAGGTGAGGGGTTACGGTGCCAGATCGTCGTACACCGTAACCCCTCATCCCCCCATCCTGCTTAGCTTCGCATCGCAGGACGGGCCCCGCCTTCTCCCCATGGGAGAAGGAACGTTTTGTCGCACCATTTCAATGAAAGTCGAACCCACGCTAGTATGACCCCATGATTGGGGTCTTCAGCGATCGATTGAGCCAACAATTGCCAGCACCACGAGACGAGATTGTGGCAGCGCGGTTCTGGAACGATCTCCTGCCTGCGCATCAGGCTAAATTACAAGGACAGAAACTGTTTCTTGAAGCGGTGGCAGCCGGTTCACCCTATTTGCGTTCGCTTATGCTGCGCGACCCCCTCTTTGTTGAAGAAATATTGCATCATTCGCCGGAAGACCTGTTGGCCTCGGTTTGCTTCGGTGTTCACGCCGCTGAAACCCTGAACAGCCAAGCGGAAATCATGCAGGCACTGCGCCATGCAAAGGCGAAAGCCTCGCTTCTCATTGCCCTTGCCGATTTGGGCGGGGTCTGGACCATTGAAGAAGTGACAGCAGCACTCACCCGCTTTGCCGATGCCATGTTGAACGCCGCGATCAACTGGTTGCTTATTCACGCGTCGAAGGTCGGTAAATTTCGCATTGCCAACCCTGAGAATCCATCAAAAAATTGCGGTTATGTAGCTTTGGCTATGGGTAAACATGGCGCTGGCGAGCTCAACTACTCCAGCGATATCGACCTCATCATTCTCTATGATCCGGAATCCGCACCACTCGGAGAAGGCACTGAACCCGCCACATTCTTCGTGCGGCTGACCAAACGCCTTGTCACCATTCTGCAGGACATCACTGCAGATGGCTATTGCCTGCGTGTGGATTTGCGCCTGCGTCCCGATCCACGCGCCACACAGGTTGCCATCTCCATGGAAGCTGCCGCCATTTATTACGAAAGCATGGGGCAGAACTGGGAGCGCGCCGCCATGATCAAGGCGCGGTCCGCGGCTGGCGATATTCCTCTAGGTGCTGAATTTCTGCAGCGCCTGACGCCCTATATCTGGCGCAAATACCTGGACTTTGCCGCCATCGCCGATGTGCAATCCCTGAAGCGCCAAATTCATGCGGTGAAGGGCCATGGCACCATCGCAGTGCAGGGCCACAACATAAAACTTGGCCGCGGCGGCATTCGTGAAATTGAATTCTTTGTGCAGACCCAGCAGCTCATCGCCGGCGGCCGTAACCCCGCGCTGCGCGGCTTGCGCACCCTTGAGATGCTGGACGCGCTGGCCGAAGCAAAGTGGATAACGCCGGACGCCGCGGACGGGTTGAAATCGGCCTACCGCTTTTTGCGAACCATTGAGCACCGCATTCAGATGGTGAATGACGAGCAAACCCATACGCTGCCGGAAGACGGCGAGGCCTTTGAAAACCTCGCAAGTTTGTCTGGATTTGCCTCGCCGCAGGACTTTGAAGAAAAATTGCGCCAGACCTTTGAATTGGTGCAAGGGCATTACTCGGCGCTATTTGAGAGCGCCACAGAGCTCGGAACTGATGCTGGAAGCTTGGTTTTCACCGGCGGTGAGGATGATCCCGAAACCATTGAGACGCTGGCCCGCATGGGTTTCAAACAGGCGAGCGAGGTTTCAGCAACAATCCGTGGCTGGCATTTTGGCCGTTATGCCGCAACCCGCAGCGGAAAATCGAAAGAACTTCTCACCGAACTGATGCCGGTTCTGCTGTCCGCCTTGGCGCGCAGTGGCGATGCTGATTCGGCCTTTCTTGCCTTTGACAAGTTCATTGCGGGTCTTCCCGCCGGGGTTCAGCTTTTTTCCATGCTGAAAGCCAATCCCAATCTGCTTGATCTCATCGCAACAATTCTGGGAACCGCGCCGCGTCTTGCAGAACAACTGAGCGCGCGCCCCCGCGTGCTTGATGCCGTGCTGGACCCCGGCTTCTTTGGCGCCTTGCCCCGCGCCGATGAAGTGAAAGCCATGATCTCTTCAATCATTCCTGAAAACACACTATTGGATGAGGTAGTTGATCGCGTGCGCATCATAGGCCGCGAACAAATGTTCCGCGTAGGCGTGCGTGTGTTATCTGAAACCGTAAGCGCGGTCGAGGCGGGCGCTTCCTTTTCCACCATTGCCGAACTGCTCGTTCAACGGCTGCACGCCGCTGCCCGGCAGGAGATGAGGATGCGGCACGGCGAAGTGGCCGGTGGCCGTAGTTGCGTAATTGCCTTGGGTAAGATGGGAGGACGGGAAATGACCGCCGCCTCGGACCTGGACCTCATGCTGATCTATGAAAACGAGCGAAAGCTTGAAAACTCTGACGGCAAGAAGCCCCTCAACGTGAATCAGTATTTCACCCGCCTGACGCAAAGACTGATCACATCAGTAACAGCCCCGACAAGTGAAGGCGTGCTCTTTGAAGTCGATATGCGTTTGCGGCCATCGGGCAGCCAGGGACCCGTTGCCACCAGTTTTGAAAGTTTCCGCGAATACCAGAAGAAGTCCGCCTGGACCTGGGAGAAACTTGCGTTGACCCGCGCCCGCGTAGTGAGTGGGGACGTCAAACTTGCAGAAGCACTTTCAAAAGCGATTGCGGTTAGCCTGTGTGCCCCACGCGATGCTGCCGTGACTCGAGGTGATGTTCTCGATATGCGCCGCCTGATGGTGAAGGAGCAGGGGACGGCTGGACTTTGGGATATCAAGCGGGTGCGCGGCGGCCTGGTTGAAATCGAATTCATCGCCCAGTTTCTGCAACTCATTCATGCAGCCCAGAACCCCGCAATCCTCGACACCAACACCCATGCGGCCTTAACCAAACTTGGAAACGCTGGCCTCATTGATGGGGGCGTTGCCCATGACCTCAAGGAGGCCTGCCTGCTTTATCATCGCGTCACCCAGGTTTTGCGCCTTTGCGTGAGCGGGACCTATGATCCAGCCAAGTCCCCGGCCGGTCTTAACCAAATGGTGGCCAGCGCTGCCATCGTGCCGGATATCAAGTCAGCGGAGTCCCAGCTTACGGATACCCAAATGCGGGTTGCAAGCCTGTTTGACGAGA
>CAZAMS010000015.1:0-14146 GCA_964486305.1 uncultured Aestuariivirga sp. | reverse complement strand
GAAATACTGCATCATGCCGCCGAAAGGGCGCTGGTCAATCTTGCCGTCTTCGGTGCGCGAAAACGGCATGCCGAAATGTTCGAGTTCATAGACGGCCATGGGCGCATGGCGGCAGAGATATTCAATGGCGTCCTGGTCGCCCAGCCAATCGGCGCCCTTCACGGTGTCGTACATGTGCCAGCGCCAGTCATCAGCACCCATGTTGCCAAGCGAAGCCGCAATGCCGCCTTGGGCTGCAACAGTATGCGAGCGCGTGGGAAATACTTTCGAGATGCAAGCCGTTTTCAATCCCGCTTGCGAAGCGCCGAGCGTGGCGCGAAGTCCCGCGCCGCCAGCGCCTACGACAACCACATCAAACGTATGATCGGTTATGGGATAAGAATTCTTCGCAGCCATCAGGCACCAAAAACTATTTTGAGAATCGCATAAAGTGCCGCCACGCCGACAACTGCCGTGAAAAGCGTATTGGCCAATAGGCTCCCATGAAGCGCACGCGCATCCTGCACATAATCCTCAAGCACCACCTGAAGCCCGAGCCGCATATGCCAGAGAATGGAAACAAACGAAAGAACGAGCAGGATTGCATTGATTGGATTCTGCACGCTCGCCACCACATCGGCCCGTGCCGCACCCAGATGCGAAACAATAAACCACAGCAGGAATATAACCAGTGGCACATTGGCAATGGCCGTCGCCCGCTGCTGCCAGAAGTGGGTTGTGCCAGACTTGTCCGGGCTCATGCCATTACTCCGTAACCAATAATCCAGAGCAGAAATGTGAGTACAATGGAGCCCGCAAGATTGGCCCGCGCCAGCCACTCCACCACATTCAAATCATACCCGCGCCCCGTATCCCAGAGAAGATGCCGAAGCCCGCCCAGCGCATGGTGCAGCAACGCCCACGTAAATCCAAACAGCACAAGCCTGCCGAACCAGTGGCCGAAAAAACCCTGCACAAAATCAAAATAGGAATCCGAAATGGACGCAGCCGTCAGCCACCACACCAGCAGGATAATCCCGAAATAAAGCCCAATCCCGGTGATGCGATGCATGATCGACATCATCATGGTGAGCATCGGCTTGTAGATTTGCAAGTGGGGCGAAAGCGGCCGCGCCGAAGACTTCTGTTCAATCATCACCGGGTTCCCAGGGGAGTCCCGAATCTTCTACCTTGTGCAGCGCAATATCGCAAATGGTCAGAAAAGCGCGGAAATGAAAGCCCCCGAAGCCGTCAGCGCCGCAAGGCCACGCACGTGGTTCCAGCTTGTCCAGTTCTGGAGATAGCCCGCCCAGACGGCAACACCTTCACCACTTGCGGGATCAATAGCTGCCAAAGCATTGTTAAGAGGCACATTGAAAGCCATGGTGACCACTATCGTGCCGGTCACATAGAGGCTGGACCCGGCCACAACCCAGATGGCGCCTGGATCGCCCAAATGCCGTATCGCCCCAAATCCTAGGAACAGCGCCAGCGCCGCCGTGCCAAACAGCACCCCCAGAAAAAGCGGATTAATCACCACCACATTTATCGATTTCATGGCGGCAATGCCCTGGCTTGGTGGAAGTTTTCCGAGTGCGTCCATCACAAATGAAGAGAACGCAAAAAATACGCCGGCGATCAAGCCGCAGCCAAGTGCTGAAATCACGATCAGGATATTCTGCATGCGGTCACCCATGATAAACGCCCGTGTCAATTGGTTTGGCCACTCCTAACACAGGGCTTTCATTGCCATAAGTACGCACAATTTTTATACTGTGAAAGTGTGTAACTCGGGAGCGAAGTGATGATGCATGAACCCTGGTGTCCTGTTGCGGCAACAATCAGCGTGATCGGCGGCAAATGGAAACCCATGATATTGCTTCAACTGAAAGGTGGTCCGCGCCGCTTCAACGAACTGCGCCGCCTGTTGCCGCATATCACGCAGCGCATGCTTACGCTTCAGCTCAGGGCGCTGGAGCACGACAAAATTATTATGCGTAAGGATTACGGGGAGGTGCCCCCAAGGGTTGAATATTCCTTCAGTCCCCATGGTCTCTCACTGGCACCAATTCTTGACGCCATGGAACTCTGGGGCGGAGACCTCAGATCACAATAACCTTGGTCCCGATATGCACGCTCTCATAGAGCTCGGACACTTCCTCATTCAGCATGCGGATACAGCCCGAGGAAGCCGCCGTGCCAATGGATTCCGGTTCATTGGTGCCATGGATGCGAAACAGCGTGTCACGGCTTCCTTCAAACAGATATATCGCCCGCGCCCCCAAAGGATTGTCCGGCCCGCCCGGCATTCCGTAGCGCCATTTTTCCAGGTCAGGCCGCCTCCTGATCATCGAGGCAGGCGGCGTCCATACAGGCCATTCAACCTTGCGCCCTACCTTGGCGATGCCTGCCCAGTCAAAGCCTTCTTTGCCCACCGCAACACCATAACGGATGGCTGTTTCCCACCCTATGATGTGATAAAGGGCTTTTTCCTCGGTATTTACGATGACAGTGCCGCGCCTTTCCGGCGTTTCAAATTCGACGACTTCAGCCCCGCGGTAGGAAATTTTTTTCTTTTTGGTCGCCGCAAGGCTGACGCTTGGCACCATCGCCGCCGCACCTGCCAGAAATGTCCGCCGATTCATCTCGAGTCCCCATTCACTAGGAAATTTCTAGCGCCGGACTCTTGGCAAAAAAATGGCAGGCACGGAAAACCAGAGTTGGGTGAAATTACACCATCTCATACTAGGAATTTAATGCTTGACAATATATTCCTATAATGCTAGTCATGATATGTTCATCCCGGAAGGGTCATTGTTCGCGACGGTGGCTTTGATGGGATGGATGGGGCCTCCGGGCTTGGGGAGTAACGTTCCCTCAATTCCGGAAGCCTCAGGTGGGGGCCACCCTACTGCCGCTGTTTAACATTGTGAAATCTACCCCGGAAACGGAGTGCCGTTTTCATACCCGGAGACCTATTGTCCCAATGCTCGCCGAACTTATCCTCCCGCGTCTTCCAGTGCCTTGACTACGATCTTCTCGATCCTGTCGATGGGATGATTGGTGAGGTCTTTGTCGATCTCCATAATGGTGGCATCGGTCAAGGCACTCGTGGCCGCCTTGCGAAATTCTCCCAGGGCCACGGCGGGCGCGGCAAGTACAAGGTCGGTGAATTCGCCCGCCTTCAAATCATTTGCCATATCGTCAGCGATCCTTTGCACAAAGCGGTCTTCGGCAACACGGTGCCAGTCTGTCGCCTCAATGACGGAGCGGCGGCCAAGACTGTCATTTGCGCGGCCGGGCATGTTACTTCCCTGGTCACGGGTAGGGGGATTGTCCTGTTCATAGGCGCGCTCGAGCCTGAGATTCGGGAATACGCCGTCGCCGTCATTGCGCAAAACGAGAGCATAGGCGCCATCAGCCACAAGTACGCGGGTGTCTTCAGACAGAAATTTCATGGGCAGCTCCAGAACGTTGATTCACCAATCAGCCACGGGGGCATGGTGATTAACTGTTTGGGCAGCACAAGGTTCCCGTAAATTTGGGATAAATCTGAGATGTTCATCCGGTCCTTGCGGGAGAACCCGTCGGGAAAATCGCAAGATTCGTAAAACCGAAAGCCTCCTAAGCCGTCCTGTTCTGCCGGTTCGCGATCAGGTCTTCGACAACAGCCGGATCAGCAAGCGTTGATGTATCACCAAGCGAACCAAAATCATCCTCGGCAATCTTGCGCAAGATGCGCCGCATGATTTTCCCTGATCGAGTTTTGGGCAGACCCGGCGCAAACTGGATTTTGTCCGGCGTGGCAAAGGGCCCGATTTCCTTGCGGACATGAGCCACCAGATCCTTGCGCAAATCATCGGAACCCGTTTCACCGGCCATCAATGTCACATAGCAATAGATGCCCTGCCCCTTGATGTCATGGGGATAGCCCACAACCGCGGCCTCCGAAACCAGCGTGTGGCTGACAAGTGCAGATTCTACTTCAGCAGTGCCAAGCCTGTGGCCAGAAACATTGAGTACGTCATCAACGCGCCCGGTAATCCAGTAGTAGCCGTCCTCATCCCGCCTGCAGCCATCGCCAGTGAAATACATGCCTTTGTAAGTCGAGAAATAGGTCTGCACAAAACGTTCGTGGTCGCCATAAACCGTCCGCATCATGCCGGGCCAGGCATCAAGAATCACCAGATTTCCCGATGCCGCACCTTCCAGGAATGCGCCCTTTTCATCGACAAGTGCAGGCTGGCAGCCAAAGAAAGGAAACGTGGCCGAACCTGGCTTGAGCTTCGTGGCACCCGGCAGCGGCGTGATCAGAATGCCGCCGGTTTCCGTCTGCCACCACGTATCGACAATCGGGCAGCGGCCATCGCCAACAACCCTATGATACCATTCCCACGCTTCCGGATTGATGGGTTCACCCACCGTGCCCAGGAGCCGAAGCGACTTGCGTGAGGTGCGCTTCACCGGCCCTTCGCCCGCCCCCATCAGGGCACGAATGGCGGTTGGCGCCGTATAGAAAGTGTTCACCTGGTGTTTGTCGATCACTTCCCAGAATCTGGAATTCGTCGGGTAGTTGGGAACGCCTTCAAACATCAGTGTCGTGGCCCCATTGGCCAGTGGCCCATAAACGATATAGCTGTGGCCGGTCACCCAGCCCACATCCGCCGTGCACCAGAAAATATCACCATCATGATAATCAAACACATACTGGTGCGTCATGGACGCATAAACGAGATATCCGCCCGTCGTATGCAGCACGCCCTTGGGCTTGCCGGTGGAACCCGAGGTGTAAAGAATAAACAGCGGGTCCTCCGCCTTCATTTTCTCCGGCTTGCAATTGGCAGAAACTTTCGTGGCTTCCTCGTGATACCAAAGATCGCGGGCCCCATCGAAAGGCACAGTGCCTCCCGTGCGGCGCACCACCAGAACCTTCTCATTGCCCGCACATTTTTTCAGCGCTTCATCCGTATTGTGCTTCAACGGAATTTTCTTGCCGGCGCGAAGGCCTTCATCAGCCGTGATAATGAATTTGGACGCGCAGTCATTGATACGCCCCGCAAGCGAATCCGGCGAGAAGCCGCCGAACACAATGGAATGCACCGCACCGATGCGCGTGCACGCCAGCATCGCATAGGCCGTTTCCGGAATCATCGGCATGTAAATCGTAACGCGGTCGCCCTTCTTCACGCCATTGCGCTTCATCACATTGGCAAAGCGGCAGACCTGGGCATGAAGCTCGGCATAGGTAATTTTTTTGTCGTCGTAGGGATTGTCGCCCTCCCAGATGATTGCCGTCTGGTTTGCCCGCTTCTTCAAATGCCGGTCAATGCAATTGTAGGAAACATTGAGAACCCCATCCTCAAACCACTTGATGGAAACCTTGTCATGGGCAAAGGAGGTGTTCTTGATTTTGCTGGGAGCCTTGAACCAATCCAGCCGCTTGGCATGCTTCCCCCAGAATTTGGCCGGCGTTTTGACCGACTCCGAATACATCGCCTTGTAGCCCGCATCATCAACAACGGCGCGTTTTTTCCAGTTGGCAGGGACAGGATAGGTTTTGGACGACATCGGCGTTTTCCCCTTATGTTATGCCGCAATGTAGGGTCAGTTCTGCGGGCCAATCAAGTAGCCTAAAGTTTAAGCAGGTGCCATACAGCAGCCATGATTATTTCCCGCCATTTCTTCTATTTCATATTCCTGGGCCTGTTCTGGGGCCTGTCGCAATCGCTCTATAAAGCCATGGCCTTGCAGAACATGCCCATCAGCCATGTCATTGTTTACGCGGGCTTTGGCGTGGGCGCAGGCCTCATGATTGCCGCTAAGCTATCGGGAACCCGGCTGGATTTCAGCCGCGAGGTCATCATCTTCGGCCTGGGCTGCGCCATCCTCCTGAACATTCCCTTTGCCATCGGCCTCTACCTGATACGGCACCTGCCTGCCACTGAAATGGCGCTGATCGTTTCAACAGCACCCTTCTTCAATTATGTCATCGCATTGGCCACAGGCCGCGAAAATGCCGTGCCGCGCAGGCTGCTCGCTGTTGCCGCAGGATTTATATCAAGCGCCATTCTGATCCTCTCGCGCGAGGGCATGCTATCGGGGCAAATTTCCTGGTGGACCCTGGCGGCCTTCAGCTCACCCATTCTTTATACGGCCTATAACTGGTTCGCCGCCCACTTCTGGCCAAAGGACCGGGACGTATTCTCCATTGGCGCGTCCGAAAGCTTCTGGTCCGGCCTGGTTGCGGTTCCAGCCCTGCTCTATTTCGCTGTTCCCTGGGGGCCAGACACGCCTGAGCTTTTCGCCTATTGGACTGTTCTCGTGGCGGGCATCCTGTGGATCATCGAACGCATCGCCTTCTTCACCCTCATTCGTGACAAGGGTGCGGTCTACACCATTCAAGCCGTTTACGTTTCAACCCCCGCAGCCGTGCTTTTTGCCATATTCTTCTATGGCGGCGGGGCCGATGTCTGGCTTTGGATTTCCCTTGGAATTCTGATGCTGGCGCTCTGGCTCAACAATTCCGGTTCATCGGTCAGGCCTTCAACTGCCATACAGCCGTCCGTTTGATTTCCGCATCTTCCAGATCGCGGGTAACCGGAACATAATACTCAGCAAGTCTCTCAAGCTGGTCCCGCGGCAAATAACTCCGCCCCGGATCGCCTATAAATATTTTCGCACCTCGCTCCTGCGCCCGTCGCAGCCACGCCAGGCAACGTGTGGCTAAAGTTTTTTCATAGAATAGATCGCCGACAAGAATCACATTTGCGGATGGCGGTTGCTGATGCAGCAAATCTTCTAACCTGATATCAAGGCTCACCTGATTGAGTTCGGCATTCATCTCAGCCGCAGTCGTAGCAAATTCATCAATATCGGCCGCGATAATCGACGTGGAACCAGCCTTAACCGCAGCAATGGCTACCAGACCAGACCCCGTAGCCAAATCCAGAACCTTAAGATTTTCAACTGTCTCAGCATAATCCAGCACATAACGCGCCAACGCCTGTCCGCCCGCCCAGGCAAAAGCCCAGAATGGCGGCGGCAAGCCCATTTCACCGAGTTCCTCCTCGGTCTTCTGCCACAGCGGCACCGCCTCATGGGCCAGATGCAATTTTACTTCCGGCACCAGTGGCGGTGTCATCACACTCGTATTCTGCCGGATGAAATCAGATTTGCTCACGTCAGGCGCGGTGGGGTTTTAACGTCACCGAGATCGCAAATGATTTTCCATTCATCGGCGGTAACGGGTTGCACGGAAAGGCGTGAGTTCTTCACCAGCACCATCTCCTTCAAGCGCTTATCCAGCTTGATGTCGTCAAGAGTAACCGGCTTCGGCACTTCCATCAGCGCGCGGATATCAACACAGTCCCAAGTGTCCACATCGGCAGTTGAGTCCTTGTGCGCGAGTTTGCACACTTCAACAATACCTACAATGGCTTTGGATTCGTTGGAGTGATAGAAAAAACCCTTGTCGCCAAGCTTCATCAGCCGCATGTTGTTGCGCGCCTGATAATTGCGTACTCCCGTCCATTCCTCGCCAGTTTTTCCCTTGGCCTTCTGCATGTCCCAGGACCATACGCCGGGTTCCGATTTGAAAAGCCAGTAAGCCATTACACGACCTCCGGATTCTTGATCAGCCATTTCCACGGCTTGATTTCAACCGACGCGAACAATCCTGCTACCGCATAGGGGTCACGCGCCGCGATCTCTGAAATTGCCACACGGTTTTGCGCTTCGATAACCACAAGACTGCCCGTAGGTTTACCTTCATCATCGGTGAAGGGACCGGCAGCTTTCAAACTTGAACCAAGGCTCTCCAGAAACTTGAGGTGCTCAGGCCGCGATTGCTGGCGCAAATCCAAACTGTCTGGTTTATCCATACATATCAACGCAAAAAGCATGTCGTCTCCCTATCTGATTTCTTCACGAACTGGCCGCGCCAGTAGCCGTGCTATTTCCTGTGTGGGGTCCGCACCCTGATCAATAATGGCAGAGACCGTCGCCACAATCGGCATATCCACTTCATTTAGAATGGCAAGGGCATGGGCAACCCTGGCCGTATGGGCGCCTTCGACAACGCCGCGCGAGGCAGCGAGCGCCTGAGCGACAGAAGACCCTTGTCCTATAGCCATGCCAAAAGAATAATTGCGCGATTGGTTGCTGGAGCAGGTAAGCAAGAGATCACCCAAGCCTGCAAGTCCCGTAAGAGTTTCCGGTTTTGCCCCCAGTTTTTTGCCAAAACGCATCAGTTCGGCAAAGCCCCGCGTCGTGAGTGCGGCCCGCGCACTATCCCCAAGGCCTCTACCATCAGAAATGCCGCAGGCAATGGCCAGAACATTTTTTAATGCACCCCCGATTTCAACGCCCAGGACGTCATCGGAGCCATAAATCCGAAACATCGGAAGGGTCAGCGCCTGAGCCCACTCGCCCGCTTCAGCCAGCGTTGGAGCTGCAATTGTGACAGCCGTTGGCATGGCTTTCAAAACATCAGCTGCAAAACTCGGGCCCGAAAGCACAAGCACAAGCGCCCCCGGCACAATGTCCGCCACAACTTCATTCATGAACTTGGCGCTTGTCTGCTCAATGCCCTTGGCGCTGATGATGATCGGAATATTTTTCGGCGGCTTGATTACGGTCAGAACATCGCGCACCGCCTGGGCAGGAACGGCCACGATGATGGCATCATAGCTCGCAAACGAGGCCACGTCGGAATGCTTCCTGGACCACATGCCAACCTCATGGCCCGCCGCCCTTGCAACATGGGCCAACGCCTGCCCCCAGGCCCCGTTCCCCGCAATCGCTATACGCCGCTTCAAACCTTAACCCCCAGTTTTCCAGTACCGTAAACAGGTGCCGAAATGTCATCCAGTGGCCAGCGCGCGCGCGCCGCTATACTCAAGTCATCAACGAGACCAAGTGCCAACCGCTCCGCTCCCGCCCACGCAATCATTGCTGCATTGTCGGTGCAAAGAGCTGCTGGCGGCACGATAAGTTTGAAACCAGACTCTTTGACCGAGGTTGCGAGAACAATTTTCAAAGTCGCGTTCGCCGCAACACCACCGGCCACAATCAAGGCCGGCTCCTTCACCTCCGGATAGGCCTTACGGAAAGTTGCAAAGGCCATCTTCAAACGGTCCTGCAAAGTTTCCGCAACCGCAGTTTCAAAACTGGCGCAGACATCCGCAATATCCTGCTCAGACAAATGCCCCAAATCATTCACTGCCTCGCGCACTGCAGTTTTCAATCCTGAAAATGAAAAATTGCAATCCTTCCGCCCCTTGAGCGGCCGTGGAAAATCAAAGCGCTGGGGATTTCCTTTCCGCGCATATTGTTCCACCAAAGGACCGCCGGGATAGCCCAGCCCCAGAAGCTTCGCCGTCTTGTCAAAGGCCTCGCCCAGGGCATCATCAATTGTTGTGCCCAGCCTGCGATAGCGGCCCACCCCTTCCACCAATTGAAACTGTGTATGGCCCCCGGAAATCAACAGCAGAAGATAAGGAAAGGGACACGGTTCCAGCAAACGCGGCGTGAGCGCATGACCCTCGAGATGATTAATGGCGAGCAAAGGTTTGCCATGGGCCATGGCAATGGCCTTGGCCGTGGTGAGGCCAATGATGACGCCGCCCAGAAGCCCCGGTCCGGCTGTGGCCGCCACGCCATCAAGCATGGGGTATGTTATCCCTGCCTCTGCCATGGCCTGTGCAATCAAGCGGTCTAGATGGCGAATGTGAATCCTTGCCGCTATTTCTGGAACTACTCCCCCAAAGGGTGCATGGTCTTCAATCTGCGAAAGCACGATATTGCTGACAATTTCGCCGCTGCCGTCGGCGTGCCTGCGGACAACGGCTGCCGCCGTTTCATCACAGGATGTTTCAATACCTAGGATATGGGAGGCGGCTGCGGCCATGGGTAATGGATGACGTCTCACAATTTAGCGGCTAGAACGTGGCCTCGCTCTAGCGCGTGATCAGGTTAAGTGGGTACCGGTTAACCGTCCGATCACGCGCCAGCATTAAACCGACGATCACGTTTGTCACTTTAGGTCGACTTGACCTAAAGTGACCGTGATCTAGCATCCACCAGATACAATTTGCAAATGCCGCATTTAAGAATTGGAACCAGGGGTTCGCCCCTCGCCCTTGCCCAGGCCCGCGAAACCCGCGAGCGCCTGATTGCCGCCCATGGCCTGGCCCCCTCGGACATTGAGATCGTCGCTATCACCACGACGGGAGACCGCGTCAAGGACCGCCCTCTGAATGAGATCGGCGGCAAGGGCCTTTTCACCAAGGAAATTGAAGATGCCCTGTTGGCCGGTGAAATCCAGCTCGCCGTGCATTCCATGAAGGACCTGCCGGCAAATCTGCCGGATGGCCTCACCATTGCAGCCGTGCTTCCCCGCGAAGATCCAAGGGATGCCTTCATAAGCCCCGTGGCCAATTCCCTGGCTGAACTGAAAACGGGTGCAACCATCGGTTCCTCCTCGGTTCGCCGCACGGCGCAACTCTTGAGGTTACGGCCCGATTTGAAAACCGTGCAGTTCCGAGGCAATGTTGAAACGCGATTGCGCAAACTTTCAGAAGGCGTGGCCGATGCCACCTTCCTCGCCTGTGCCGGGCTGAACCGCCTGGGGCTTGCGGACAAAATTACCGCAGCCGTTCCCGTGGAAGTCATGCTGCCTGCTATCGCCCAGGGCGCCATTGGCATTGAAATTCGCCAGGACGACGAGGCAACTCGCAAGTTATTGACCGCCATCAACCACGCCCCAAGCGAATTAGCCGTCATCTGTGAACGCGCCTTCCTCAAGGCCCTTGATGGTTCCTGCCGCTCGCCTCTTGCGGGATTGGCAACACCCACTGGTAATACGCTAAGTTTTCGTGGTCATGCCCTAACTCCCGATGGCGTCCATTGTTTTGAAACAACACGTGTCGGTTCAGCAAATGACGCCGCCCGCATAGGTGAAGAAGCTGGCGTGGAAGTGAAAATGCGCGGTGGCGCGCTGATTGCATTCTGATGCAACTCATCATCACCAGACCGGAAATAGATGCCGTGCCGCTAAAGGTTAAATTGGAAAGTCTCGGACATTCCGCGATCCTCGCTCCACTCCTGAAAATCGTCCCAAGGCCCGATGCCTATATTCCGCCCCTGGCCTATCAACTCGTCTGCGCCACCAGCGCCAATGCGCTGAAAAGCGTTCACATCGATGATGCCATTAAGAAAATCCCGCTGCTTACCGTCGGGCCGCAATCCCTTGCCGTCGCAAAACAAGAAGGGTTTAAAAATTGCCAGGCCCATGGCGGTGATGTGCAGGGGCTTGTCGCCCACATAACTGCTTACTTCGATCCGAAAAATGGCCCGGTCCTCTATCTCTCAGGGGCTGAAACCTCAAGCAATTTGCGTGCCCTCCTGAAGGCCTCGGATTTTGCGGTGGAACGTGTAATTATCTATGATGCCGTCATTCAGACACCTTCTGAAATTGATCGGGCCTTGGCAAAAGCTAGTGGCGTATTGCTCTATTCGCCGCGCAGTGCCCGCATCTGGTGTGACCTTATGGTGAAATCCGGCTTGGATAGGGAAGCGGCAACCACCATATATTTTTGCTTGTCGGATAATGTGGCAAAAATCCTGCCCCGGCCATGGCAAAAGCGTGTCGCAAAAACGCCCGATGAGGCTGCGATGCTGGCCCTTCTTGATTGACGCCCACGAACCCGTTAGGCCTGTGACATGACAAATGAAAATCCTGAATCGCCCTTGAAGCCACAGGTCATTGATCTGGATGCCGAGGACGTAATTGTCGACGAGGCCGATAAACCACCCGTTCCATCGCCGCCGCCGGCGCCTGCAAAGAAATCCATTCCTCCAGCCGCCTGGCTTGCCATCGCACTGCTTGGCGGTGTCGTTGCTGGCGGCTGGTTTTATAAGGATGTTCTGTCATCCTACGTGCCCAGCAATGAACTAGTCACCGCGCGAGCCCGCATGGACGCGCTGGAAGCCCAGACCAAAACGCTGGGTGAACAGCTTGCCGCAGTGTCGGGCACATCCGATCAACTGAAAACCGAAATTCAAAACGCTGCGGAGAAATCATCCGCTGCACAAAATGCAAGTGCTGCTCTTGAAACCCGCATTGCTTCTGCCGAGGCCGCAGCAAAATCCGTGAAAGCGGAATTGGAAAAATTGAAGTCCGCCGTCGCCACCGGAGGAGCGACAAGCACATCGGTAGACTACAGTGCTCTGGCGACGTTGGCGCAGCGTCTCGATGCCTTGGAAAAAGATGTGGCCAGCCTCAAGACAGTCAGCACGCCGAGTGATCAGACTGCCGCCACCGCGACCCTCTCCCAATCCCTGTCCGATCTCAAAGCCAAGATCGCATCGGGAGCTTCCTACCGCGATGAGCTTGAGCGAATTTCACGCATGGTGCCAGCCGCCGCCGGATTGGATACACTGTCCGCAAACGCCAATGAAGGTCTGCCAACGGCAGCCAGATTGGCGGCGGAACTCACCAGCCTCATTCCCTTGCTGCCCAAACAGGAAATAGAATTGCCCTCATCGGAAAATTCCTACCTCGACAGCTTCTGGGATGCCATGAAGAGTGTGATTACCATCCGCCGCATTGGCGAAACCGATTGGCCGGACCTTGCCGCGAAATGTGCGGCGCTCGCCGAAAGCGGCGATCTTGTCCAGGCCATCGAAAAAATAGATAAGGCCGAAGGCGCAAAACCCTCAGCCCTTTCAGGCTGGCGTGACCGCGCCGCGAAACGTATTGCCCTTGAAGCAGCCCTCGAAGAAACCTCAGCTGCCGTTATGCGTCAGATCACCAGCCTGGGTGCCACCCCATGATTAGGCTGCTCTGGCGCTTCGGCCTTCTCCTGCTTGCTGCCCTGTTTTTTACCTGGCTGGCTGATCGCCCTGGCACCGTCACCATTCAATGGATGGGCCGCGAAATTCAAATGGCCTTCGTGATCGCCGTTGCAATCGCTTTTCTCGCCATCGCCCTCCTCTGGTTTGTCTGGGGCTTTTTCCGCAGGATTTGGCGGAGCCCCACAGCGGCACGCGACTATTGGCGCTTTCGCAAAAACCGCAAGGCCTATGAATCCCTGTCGCGCGGCATCATTGCTGCAGGGGCCGGAGACAGCATCGCCGCTTCAAAGCACGCGGCCATTGCCGGCAATGCGCTGGCCGACGAACCTCTCGTGAATGTACTCGCCGCCCAGGCCGCCCAGCTCAAAGGCGACCGCGCCTCGGTCAAGCGCATCTTTGAGGCGATGACGAAATCACCGGATACGGAAGCGCTGGGCCTTCGCGGGCTTTTTGCCGAGGCCCGCCAGAACGGTGATGTGACCTCTGCGATGATCCATGCGGAACGCGCCCTTAAGCTCAATCCGCGGCTGGCCTGGGCTTCTTCCGCCGTGTTGCAACTGCAATCGCTTCGCAAGGACTGGCCGGGCGCTGCCGCCACCTTGCAGCAACAGGCAAAGTCCGGCCTGATACCAAATGAAGAAAGCAATCAGAAGCAAGCCATCATGCTGGCCGCCCAGGCTTTGGCAATTGAAGATACAAATTCAACAGAGGCCCTCGCCCTTGCCCTCAAGTCCCACAAGCTTGATGCGGGGCTTGTGCCCGCGGCCCTCGTTGCTGCGCGCGTTTACGCCAGCCAGAATACACCGCGCAAGGCAACCAGGATCATTCGTGAAACCTGGAGCCGTAATCCCCATCCGGATCTGGCCGAAGTGCTGGCCCACGCCAGACCAGGCGACGGTCCCGAGCCCCGCTTTGAGCGGGTGCGCGATCTCGTGGGTGGTTCGTCCGATTCACTTGAGGGAGCCTATGCCTTGGCCCGCGCCGCCGTCGCGGCCCAACGCTGGGATGCGGCTCGCAAGACCCTGGAACCATTTGTGGCCGACCAGCCCCAGGCGAGGGTTTGCGCCCTGATGGCCGATATCGAGGAAGCAACCGGCGACAAGGGCCGCGCCCGGGAATGGCTCGCCCGCGCCATCCGCGCGCCGCGCGATCCCATGTGGGTGTCCGATGGTGTGGCGGGGCCGCGCTGGGTTCCCATCTCGCCCGTTTCCGGCGAAATCGTCCCCTGCCAATGGAAAACGCCTTTTGAAATGGTGGCGGAACAGAAAACCGAAACCATCGCCGCACCCACGCCCGCCCCTGTGGTTGAATC
>CAZAMS010000014.1:0-5791 GCA_964486305.1 uncultured Aestuariivirga sp. | reverse complement strand
GGGCAAAGTAAGAAAGAATGAACATGGCCGACAACTATTTCTGCAAGTCCTGCGGAATTTTTACGTACATCGGCGACGGCGAGAACCCCAGGGGCGGTTACCGCGTCAATCTCGGCTGCGTCGAAGGCATCGATCCGCTCGCCCTCGACATCAGTGTCATCGACGGCAAGTCATTGCCGGTGATTGAAGAATCGGCTTAAGGGACTGCAGGTTGCCAACGGGCATCACGATGATCCTCACTGAAAAATATGGGGCCGCCAAAGGTATAATTGATGATTTTTGATTTATCATCAATCAGAAATGTGTTTCTTTGAGGTTGCCATGCGCGTTTTTTCCTGGGTCTGCAGACGCGTTCCCGGCCGTTGATACTCTGGCGTGCCCTATCGTCGAATTGGCTTTGAAGTGATATTTGTTGCACAATTGAAGTGAAATCTCGGGTCCGTATCAATCGACCGGAAGTGGTATGAATGCCAATGCAGGAATGGAGGTGGGTGAAGGTTAAGGCCCTCACAAGGGAAGAGAAGGCGGCCATTGCGGCTGCCTGCGAACGCTTCATAACCGGGACACTGAAACCCCGGTTCCTTCCTGAAATTTGTCCGACCCCGTTCAACTATCCCATCGATATCTCCGGCAAGTGGCGGGGAAGCAAATACAGTTTCATCACGCGCTACCGGTCGGGCTTTCCCGGCAACGCCGGAGAGGAGTTCGAGTCGGCTTTTGCGCGCTTCGATCATGTGGAGGAGTTGATTATGGAAAACCGGTTTGACGTGATGTGGCGCAGGCATGCCGGACAGTGGTGGCGCCTGCATTCTTCGGTTACGCTGGAAGAAGCGCTGCAGCTGATTGAAACTGAACCATTGCTGCAGCCACCCCTATGAAAGCGAAGAATCTGCCCCGCTTTGACGTTGATGTTTTGCGAGACCTCGCAGGCGAGAAAGTGTTCGCGCGTGGCGAGGCATACTGTCGCGGCGGCCAGGTAGAGCTTCTTGCATTCGAGCCAGCGCGGGTCGTTGCACAGGTCGCAGGCACCGAAGACTACCGGACAGTGCTGACCGGCAGCGGCAAGCGGATTGGCGGCGAGTGCTCGTGCCCAGCATTTGAGGAATGGGGCGTCTGCAAGCACATGGTAGCAGTGGCGCTGAAGGCCAACGCGGAGGGCGGCGAGGAAAAGCCGGAAGGTGCGGGAACGCTGGCGCGCATTCGCCAACATCTAAAATCAAAAGGCATCGACGCGCTGGTCGAGACGATTGTGGAGCTAGCAGAGCGGGATGCCAAAATCTATCGCAAGCTGGATCTGGCCGCAACGACGAGCCAAGCGGATGACCCCACTCTTGAAGCGAGCCTTCGCAAGGCAATCGACAAGGCAACCCGCACGCGCGGCTTGGTTGAATACGGCGAAGCCGGTGACTGGGCGGCAGGTGTTGAAGGCGTGCTCGATGCGGTGGCTGCGCTGGCGTCCAATGGGCGTGGCGGATTGGCCCTGAAGCTCGTTGACCATGCGCTGTCCAAAATCGAAGCGGCAATCCAGCACATCGACGATTCCGACGGCTATTGTGGCGCTGTGCTTAACCGGGCAGGCGAGATACACTTGGCTGCGTGCAAAGCGATGCGGCCCGATCCGGTCAAACTTGCTGGCCAACTCTTTTCCCGGGAAATGGATGACCAGTATGAGATTTTCCATGGTGCCGCCGCGACCTATGCGGATGTGCTGGGCGAGGCAGGGCTTGCCGAATACCGTCGCCGTGCCAGCGAGGCTTGGGAGAAACTGCCGCCGCGATTCAATGGCAGGGGTTCCATGCAGGACCACGACAGTGGTTACGATTGCCTCAAGCGGATGCTTGATTTTTTTGCCGAGCGTGATGGTGATGTGGAGGCACAGATTGCACTTCGCGCCAAGGACTTGTCTTCGCCATGGAAATATCTGGAGCTGGCGGAATTCTGCCTTTCGCAAGGCCGTGAGGAGGAAGCCCTCAGCCGCGCTGAAGAAGGCCTGTGGATTTTCGAAGATGGACAGCCCGACGGGAGGCTGGTGGACTTTGCGGCCCAGCTCATGGTGAAGAAAAAACGCAAATCCGACGCCGAGGCGCTGCTCTGGCGGGCCTTCGAGAAGGCGCCAAGTCTCGAATTCTATGGCAAGCTGCGTTTGATTGGCGGCGCCCCGGTGCGGGAGCGCGCCATTGCGTTTCTGGAAGAGCGGCTCGCCAAAAAGAAGCCAAGCCAATGGCATTTGCCATCCACACTGCTCATCCAGGTATTGATGAAGGAGAAGATGTTTGACCAGGCGTGGCAGATTGCGCGGCGGCATGGCACTTCGCCGGGGCTTGCCGAGGACCTCGCGAGGGCGAGCGAAACGAGCCATCCTGCGGAGGCGCTTGAGGTCTATGCCCAACGTGTTGCTGAGATGGTGAATACCGGCAGCAGCTATGAAGAAGCTGCACAACTCGTCGTTCGCATGGCTGGTCTACGCGGCGCAACAGAACAGTCTGCGTACGTTGATGGCCTCAAGGAGCGCTATCACCGTAAGCGAAATTTTATGAAACTCCTGGGTTGAGGCCTTGCGACAGTCCAAGATCGATGAACAGAACCGCTATCTCGAGGCATGCCAGCGCGATTTTCGGGCCGCTGCTGATGTGATCGTAGCAGCGTTCACCAGGTTTTCTGAAGTGGTGGCAATTTCAGTGTTCGGCTCAGTGGCCAAGCCCCTATGGAAAGAAGTCCCGCGTTTCCGCGAATTCCGCCGCGCGGGGATCGAGGTTTGGCATGAATGCGGTGACCTTGATCTCGCCGTGTGGATCGATTCCCTCGATAGGCTGGGTGAATTGCGCCGCGCCTTCGGGCTTGCGTTGCGAGCGGCTCGTGAAGCCAGGACAGGACCCAACATCGCCGAGCATCAAGTGGATATCTTTCTGTTTCAGCCAGCAAGTGATCGCTACCTCGGCCGTTTGTGCAACTTCAACGCATGTCCGAAAGGCAAACCGGAATGCCTGGTTCCCGGCTGTGGTGCAATTGCCTTCAGCAAGGTGGTTGCCGGTTTTTCGCCACGCGCCGATCTCTTGGCCTCTGTGCAACAATCCATGCTCTATGAGCGGAAAAAGGGGATCCTCATGTCAGCACTTGATCTGCCTGGTCCCCAATAGGGCAAAACTCAATCGCTTCTCATAGTTTTACGACCCTGCGGCCCCGCGTGTTGACGAGAATAACACCACCCAGAACAAGGATGCCGCCGGCGATTGTAAAGACCGACACCACCTCGCCATACATTACCCAGGCGAGGAGTGTTGCGAGGGGCGCCACGAGATAGAGAAAATTTCCGGCGCGCGCGGCCCCGAAATGGCCAAGGGCATAGGCCCAGCAAATCTGCCCGACGGCTGTTGGAAAGACACCCAGAAACACCACCCATGACACGGTTGTTGCAGAAGCGCTCCGCATCTCTGAAACTGCGGTGGGCAGCCACGGTGACAACGCCAATGCCGCTGCGATGAGCATGATGCAGGCAACATGCAGTGCGCCATACTGCTGAACAAGCTTGCGCTGCAGGACAAAGCCAATCGCCGAACAGATTGCAGCGGCGAGAACAAATGCGGCGCCTCCGCCCAACGCGATGCCCCCGGGTTGGGCGTTTGCAATCAGGCCTATTCCACCAAATCCGATCAGCGTTCCGGCCCAGGCCCAAACATTGAATGCTTCCCTGAGCATCAGCACGGCGAGGATGGCCATCCAGATGCTTTCGGTCTTTATGAGGAAGCTGGCGGCCCCGGCAGAAACCGTGACTTGCCCCAGGTTCAGAAGCACGCTGTAACCGGCTGCACCCAATACACCGCAGGTCACCAAATCTGCGATTGGCATCAGGCCGGGCCGTTTCCAAAGCAGCCAGACCGCCGCGAAACACGTGGCCATTGCATAGCGAACTGACGCCAAAGGCAATGGTTGCATTTCGATGAGTGCCAGCTTGATTGCCGGAAAAGCTATGGCCCAGACGGTGATGGTTGCCGCAACGGCAAGTGAGGGCAGCAATGACGATAGGGATAACTTGGCCATGACGGTGCTTCTATGGCTTCGCCAGCGCTATCGCAAGTTTCCTGACCGCTTACATCTTCTTGACGTGGGCCACGAGTTGATCAAGTGCCGTTCCCCAGCCTTGATGGAAGCCCATTTCCTCGTGCTGCTTTTTCCCAGCCTCATCGCGGTGGATGGCGGTGGCGGTATAGCGCGTGCCCTTTCCCTGTTTTTCAAGCGCGATGATGGCGGTGAAAAACGGCTTCTCCGGGGGGCGGTAGCCCGGAAGGAGCGCATCGGTCCAGACCAGACGCTCATTGGGCACGACTTCCAGAAAGCAGCCGGTATTGGGAAAATCCTTTCCTTCCGGCGAGCGCATGATGGTGTGAAACTTGCCGCCGGGACGCAGATCAATTTCGCAATGCGTGGTGGTCCAGGGGGCAGGCGTGAACCATTTCACAATGTGCTCGGGCTTGGTCCAGGCCGCCCAGACGAGTTCCCGCGGCACATCAACAACGCGTTCGAGAACGAGATCAAGCTTGGGATCGGGTTTCCACAGGGTCATTTCATTTCTCCTTGAGGGTGATGAGATAGGCGTCGAGCTGATCGAGGCGCTTTTCCCAGAGCGCGCGCTGGCGGACCATCCAGTCCTCGGCGAGCTTCAGGCGCTTTGGAACGAGTTGATAGGTGCGCACACGGCCCGTCTTGCGGGAGTTCACCAACCCACAGTCCTCAAGAATGCCCATGTGCTGGACAAAGGAGGGAAGAGCCATGTCGAAAGGCGCGGCGAGTTCGCTGACAGAGGCAGGACTCCGGCTCAGGCGTTCCAGGACATGGCGGCGCGTGGGGTCCGACAGAGCGCGGAAAATGTTATCGATTGGCTTTGCCGATTCAGACAGGGTAATCATCAACGCTTCCTGCTTTGGTTCGTGGGGCAAGATTAGAACGAGTTAAAACTTAGGTCAATACCTAAGTAATAAATCATGTCCAAGCGGGGAGCGGTTTCTGGAATTACAGTATGTAGAGTCTGATTGAGCCGTTGGAATAAATATCCACACCAACGGCTCGGTTTACCGAAATGCCGCGGACCGACAAGGCGCGGCGGGTGGCCGGATTTGCGGCAAGGGCGGCGCGCAGGCGCCTGATGCCGTTGAAGTTTTTGCCGGCACTGATCCTGAATTCCGAAACGTCTGGAGCATCCGAGCGGAAACGTGCCACATAGCGGATACTCAGATTGACGACGCCAACGCTTGGAACTGCTTTCAGCCGTGAAATGGCAGCAGCCCTTGAGCCCGCAGAGAGAATGGCGGCCTCCGCTTTGTAGGAGCTGCCTGCAAAGGCCTGGGCGGACTGGTTTGCCGGCGACAGGGCCAAAACTGAGAGACTGAAAACGATAGACGTGATGATGGTTCGGGTGCGTGTCATAAAGCTCCTCCTTGCTGCCAATATTCTTCAACTTCAGGTAAGTGTTCAATAATGCTGTTTCAAGAAGCCCAACCTGATGATGAATTTCAAATAGGAGCAGGACTTAGGCCCCAGAGCGACTTTTTTTAATTGAAGCACTTGGTGAAGAGGCCCTCATCCGGCCTGTCGGCCACCTTCTCCCACGGCCCAAGTGCCACGGGAGAAGGCGATAATCCCTAAAGGTTTTGCCTTCTCCCGTCCAAAGCAGGGCTGTCCGGGGAATTTCAGGCATAAGAGAACTCGAATTGGATAGCACCGTGACTTGCCGCTTTCTTTGCGGTGGAGGTTCCGGGAGGCTGATCGAGTCTGGCGAGCGGCCTGGTGGAAAAGG
>CAZAMS010000013.1:0-4764 GCA_964486305.1 uncultured Aestuariivirga sp. | reverse complement strand
GATTGATGATTTCGCCACCTTTGGGATGGTTTTTGCCTTCTGCCTTCTGGCCTTTGCGCTGCCGCCATTTTCCGGTACTGGCGATGTCTGGAACAAGGGCCGCGAATTTGCGATTACCTTTACCGATGTGAATGGTGAAATCATCGGCCAGCGCGGCATCAGGCAGGACGACGCCATTCCCCTTGAAGACATTCCACCATCATTGATCAAGGCGGTGCTTGCCACGGAAGATGCCCGCTTCTTTGATCACTTCGGGGTTGACATGATCGGAACGACGCGGGCGATTATCCAGAATGCGCGGGCGAACACCGTGGTGCAGGGCGGCTCGTCGCTGACACAACAGGTTGCTAAGAATCTCTTTCTCAGCCCCGAACGCACCATTCGCCGGAAAGTGCATGAGGCCTTTCTTGCGATCTGGATTGAGGCGCGCCTCCCGAAGCAGGAGATATTGAAGCTTTATCTCGACCGCTCCTATCTGGGCGGCGGCACTTATGGCGTGGAAGCCGCGGCGCAATTCTATTTCGGCAAATCCATCCGCGATGTCACCCTCTCGGAATCCGCCATGCTTGCCGGTCTTTTCAAGGCGCCCACAAAATATGCGCCGCACCAGAATATGGAAACGGCGAAGGCAAGGGCCAATGTTGTGCTCTATCGCATGCTGGATGCGGGCTTCATTACGCAGGGTGAACTGTTGCAGGCCAGACGCGAAGCCCCGCCGGTGATTGCACAGCGAAATCTTGACAGTCCTGACTGGTTTCTGGATTGGGCCTACGGGGAAACCATCGCCCTTCTCGAAGAGCAACGCTTGCTCAGTGATTTCGTGATCGAAGTCAAAACAACTGTTGATGTGAAGCTGCAGACGGCGGCCCAGAAAATTCTCAACGATGTGGTCGACACGGAAGGGCCAGGCTACAGGTTCACCCAAGCAGCCTCAGTGACCATGACTCCCGAAGGCGCGGTAAAGGCCATCGTGGGCGGCCGCAACTATGAAAGCAGCCAATTCAATCGCGCCACAAACGCCGAACGGCAAACGGGATCGGCATTCAAGCCCTTTGTTTACCTTGCAGCACTTCTGGAAGGATATACACCTGACCGCATGGTGGTGGATGCCCCGGTCGCGGTTGGTGGCTGGTCGCCGGGAAACTATTCCGGCAAATATGGTGGACGCATGACGCTTACCACCGCTCTGGCAAAGTCCTACAATTCGGTTCCGGTCAGGCTGATGATTGATATCGGCAGGCCAGCGATCATCAAGGCGGCCCATGATGTGGGCATTCAAGGCGAACTCGAAACCTGGCCGCCCATGGTTCTCGGAACCAGTGCACTGACCCTGATGGATGTTACCAGAGGTTACGCGACATTTGCGGCAGGCGGAAAGCTTACCGAGCCCTACACCATTCTGGAAATCAGAAGGCCCAATGGCGATATCATTTATGATCGCAGCAAATTTGCCAAGCCGCAAAAACAGGTGGTGCCGGAAGAGAAGATCGCCGAACTGAACTCGATGCTGAAAGAGGTTGTAAAAAGCGGAACGGCACGGCGCGCCGATCTGGGCTTTACGCCGCAGGGCGGCAAGACCGGAACCAACCAGGCCTACAGGGATGCATGGTATATCGGGTTCACGGCACACAATGTAACGGGCGTCTGGGTCGGCAATGATGATTTTACGCCGATGAACAAGGTAACCGGTGGTCTTGTTCCAGCGCCTGCGTGGAAACGGATCATGGAAGTGGCGGAGGCAGGCCAACAGCCTGCAAGCCTGGCAGGCATTCCGCTTGATGATACCTATATGGTCGCGGCCGCAACGCAGCCTGAGAATACGACGCTGGTTCCCGACGATGAAGCGGGAATTGTAACAATTGATACGGGCAGCCCACCCGCCAATGCGGAGGGCGTTGCCGTTGTGCTCAACGACATGTTCTCGCTGTTCGAGAAGAAGAAGGAACCAAAGAAAGTGGCAAAACCAAAAGCCACAAAAGTCGCAAGGACGCTTGACGAAACCCTGATTCTTCCGGGCGCAAACGCCGATGCAGACTCGGACAGATCTTTCATCGAGGAGCTTTTCATTCCGGTAGAGCCGCAAAAAAAGAAAAAGAAGAAAAAATCGGTTCTTAAAAAAGTACTGGATGTTTTCGATTAAAGATGCAGGGTAGATGATGGCGCGCATTCCGGTAAAGGTTTTCAGCATCCTGTTTGGTGTGATTGGCGGCTGGGCCTCAGCGCTCTATTTTATCGATTCAGTTGGCTCAAAACCCGCAGGTGTTTCAGGCAACTGGCGCGTGTGGGACCTGGCATCGGGAACATCATCCAATCCCTATGCCAGGGCGCATTTCCTTTTTGAGAGAAGAGTGCCTCCGGCCCAATCGCTGTTTCAGGTTTATACCAATTCGCGCGACGATGAAGGCAGCACATTGCGTTCGGGGTGCGTTTACAAGATCGCCGCCAACGATCTTCAGTCCCGCTGGTGGAGCCTGTCTGTCGGACCCTTGGACAACCAGGACAAGAATTCTTCCGCCGTCGTCACCTCAGATGACGTCGTGCGTGGCACTGATAAAACCGTGAGCGTGGCCATGGCCAGGCATCCCGTAGCCGGAAACTGGATAAGGCCGACGATCGAAGGAAGCATTGTTCTCCAGCTTGTGGTTTCCAATGCCGGTGGTGGATCCCAAGCGGTGGGAAGCCCGAAACTCCCCACTGTGCAACGGGTGAGCTGTTAAACATGCGAAACGTGTTTTGGGTTATTGCCGCCGCAGTTCTTGCCATTACTGTGCATATTGGCACCGTGCTTTTTGTGCCGGGCTTCCTGTTTGACCGAAACCTTGACCTGCTGGCGAGTGATGTCCCCGACAACACATTCTTCATTCTGCCAAGTGCGGCGCAAAGCAAAATATTTCCCGAGTATCCCAGCGGAACAGTATTTGGCCTGTGCCGGTTTAACCTCACATCCGGGCCAATAACCCTGGACGCCAGTCTTCCCGACGGGATTTGGACGCTCACGGTCTATTCCAGGTTTGGAAAGACGCTGTACACGGTCACCGACGAACAATCCGGCGTCAACAAGTTCAGCCTGCAATTGGCGATGGCGCCCAGCATGTTTGATGTTTTTCTGCTGAAAGAAGGTGATAATCAGGTGGAGTCTTCGGGCTGGACGGTGCAGTCATCGGATGAGCGCGGATTTGCCCTGTTCTGGGTCCCTGCCCTGGATCAGGCCATGCGTGAGGGCCTTATGGACACCCTTTCCAAGAGTTCCTGCGGGAAAGCTACATCTTAGCGCGCTTCCCGGCGAAGAAAATTCACGTCGCCGAAAAGGAATCGCGCCAATTTAATATTCTGGAGCATGTCCTTGTCGACGAAGTCATGCAACTTCGTCGGGACATGCTCTAGATCACGATGATTTTGGATTGAATCAATCCAAAATCATCAACGGGATCGAAATCAATAATCTGGAGCATGAGGTTATCGCCAAAGTCAGTCAACTTTGGCGCATCATGCTCCAGGATTAGTCAGCCGATACCTCGCCATAAATCAGGCAATCCACCAACTTGCAAGGGCAAACCCTGCTCCGGCATAGCCGTCAATGGCATAATGCCAGCCGAGAAAAATGCTGCCGATGAAAATGAGAATGAGATAGGCAGCGCTGACGGCCCTGGGCAACCACCCGAGATGGCGGCAGGCCAGAAAGACGAGCATTGCGATGGCCACATGCATGCTTGGGAAGGCCGATATGGAAGAGAAGGATGGAGTGGCCGCATAGGCCGCCCAGAGCGAATCCTGCAAGGCCAGTGCCTCAAGATGGGCGGATACGCTGAGACTGCGAATGAGCTCCATGTGCCCCGTGTAAACATCTGGAGCAGGATTCAGGCGCCCGTAATAGACAGGTCCTGCAGAGGCAAAAATGTTGGCTGTGATTATGCCGCCAAGAACCCAGGTCAGTGCAAAGGCCATCATGAAGCGAAAGCGCAGAACAGTTTGCTGCGGCTGGAATGACATGATGAAGGTGCTGCCAAAGAGCATGGGAAACCACAGTAGATAGGCGAGATCGAGAATTTTGACCGCCAGCGGAAAACTGATTACAAGTGCCAGAATATCCTGTGGCAGCATGCCGCCATGGAGAAACAGCTCGAACGCAACAAGCTCCTTGTCCCAGGCGAAGTGGCCAAGAACGGCGACCTGATTTTTCCACATGGTGAAGCCACCCATCACCATGAAGGTGAAGAGCAAGCCATGAATGCCATTGGCAATACGCCTTCCGTCAGTGAGATTGCCATGGGCCCACTGCCACAGGTGAAACAGCGGTTTCTCCGGCTGGTCGACAAAGACCATACGCAGGAACTTGATCAGAAGGAGCGCAACCAGCACATAGGATGCGGCAGCGACAAGATACCTGACAATAAAGACCTGAAATGATGGTGAGATGTTTGTACCACCGCCCAGTTCCACGACGGCATGGCCCGAGACAAGGATGGCAAGGGCCAACAGATGGGGAAGCAAATGGGTTTTGAAGCCCGCAAGGAAAACAGCGACAAAATCAGCAATGCCTTTCAGGGCACCATGCCGTTCTTCCATCTGCGGTGCCAGACTGACGCCCTGCTGCATGTTTCACCCATTGTAAAGAACAGGAAGCTAGTGTTCCGACTCATTCATAGGCATCCGGCCTTTGCGTTTGCGAGCACTTTTTTGGCTCTACGGTGTTTGACGAGGATAGATTTGGCGCTGGCGGTCCATGTGAAGGGTTTCGGGTTTTGGTTTCGATGCTTGATCCAT
>CAZAMS010000012.1:0-10974 GCA_964486305.1 uncultured Aestuariivirga sp. | reverse complement strand
CTCGGCCACGCAGTTCTATGCCGACATTGAGGGCCATCCGGAACAGCGCAGCGTACGCCTCGCGCTGGAGGAACTGGCGTTTTTCACCTCCTATATGCGCGTTCTCGGTGTTTACAAGGCAAGTCCCTACCGCGCCGAAATCGCCCAGCGTATGGCACCCTCTGAGGACGACTAGCGCGCTTCCCGGCAAGGTGGAATCACCTTGCCGAAAAGGAATCGCGCCAAATTAATATGTTGGAGTAAATCCTTGTCGGCGAAAGCTTGCCCCGGACGTGATCCGGGGTCATTCAACTTCGCCGGGATTTGCTCTAAGACAGGCGCGAATAAGATGATGGGCAATCGCCATTGGTAATGGCATTTTCAATCCTTGTGCGTGCGTTCCCGCCATCATGGACTGAACTTCATCCTGCTCAAACCAGCGCGCGGTTTCAAGTTCCTTGGGATCGATCACGATGTCATCGGTGAACGCCTCACCTATAAGCCCGATCATCAAACTCGATGGAAATGGCCAGGGTTGATTTGAGTGAAATTTGATTTCGCCAACGCGGACCCCGGCTTCTTCGAATACTTCCCGCCGGGCTGCCGCTTCGATGGTCTCGCCCGGCTCCATGAAACCCGCAAGTGTTGAATACATGCCTTCGGGCCAGGCGCTTTGCCGTCCCAGCAGCATGCGTGAGCCATGCCGAATGGCGATAATGATAACCGGATCCGTGCGCGGAAAATGATCTGTGGCGCAAGCCCCGCAATGGCGGCGATAGCCCGCATCCCTCATCTCGGTCTTTACCCCGCAATTTGCACAGAACCCGTGGTGCGCGTGCCAGTGAAGCAGCGACCGGGCCTGCGCCAGGATGGCAAGCTCTCCCTGTGGCAGGACGCCTGCCACCGCGAGGCTGCGCAAATCCAGGAGATTTTCTTCGCTCGCTGTGGAACTGGCAAACCATCCATGGCCATTTTCATCGACGCCTAACAAGACCATTTCGGCTGAATTTGCCTGCTGAAAAATCTGCAGCTTTTCATCGGCGATGACCGTCCTGTCGCCGTTCATATGGATATGCCGTGTCGACGGCTGTTTGAGCAGGCGGCCCAGCCATTCTTCGTCAGTTCTGTGGTTTGCGCAGCGGTCGAGAGAATTTCCGAGAAAAGCGAGCGCGGGTGAATGGGGCACTGTAGGTCCAGTTGTTACGAAAAGGTAAATGATAAATACAAGAAAAAAACAGATACTTAACTGAATATTTACCAAAAACGTTAACTTCTAGGGAAGGCAAGAATTCTGGCGCCTGAGATTCGTCTTTCGGGACACATGAGGAATCCGAGGCCGCGTTAAAAAAATGGAAGAGCGAATGAAACCGGGAATTCCGTGGAGTGTAAAGGGCATCGAACCAGAAACCCGCGAAACCGCAAAAGAGGCGGCGCGCCGGTCTGGAATGACTCTTGGCGAATGGCTCAACACGAAAATTCTTGATTCCGCCGATGAGGCGGAACCCGCCCCCGTGACCCGCCATCAGCGTCCCTCCGCAGTGCGCGGCAAAACTTCAATCCGGCTTGAAGACATTGCCGAACAGCTCTCGCGCATAGCGCGCCGCGAGCAGAATACGGCCCCGGCAAGCTATGTCTCGGAGACCCGGCTGGAGGACGAAGAGAATCTGGCGAAGATCCTGAACCGGGTTGAAAGCAATGAGCGCCAGACGGTTGAAGCCTTCACCGCGGTGAACGAGCGTCTTGCTGTTTTAAGCAGGCAGGTGCTTCAGACAGTAAAGATGCCGACGATTGCCAGGCCCGAAGAGGCGCCAGCCTTCAAATCCCTGGAAACGGCCGTCCGCAACATTGTTGAGCACATCGAGATCAGTGAGCGCCGCACCCGTGATAGCTTGAAGTCCATGCAGGATCGCATGGGTGAAATGGCCCAGCGCGCCACATCGTCAAGCAGCGAACAGATCCTTCAATCCGCTCCCGCCTTTACCAGCCTGGAATCCCGTTTGAGCGAGCTTGCCAGCCGCGTGGAGCGCAGCGAAAGCAAATCTGATGCCGGCCTTTCTGAAATCCTGCGCCAGGAACTCTCCGAGCTCGCCGAGAGAATAGAAACCGTCCGTGAATCATCGGAAATTCTGGCCTCGAAGGCGCAAACCGCCGCGGTGCAAACCTCGCAAGCCGAATTGCGCGAAATTGAAAAGCGCATTCTCGGTCTTATGAAAGAGGCGCAAACCGCATTCTCGGGCCAGGGCAGCAACGCCAATGTGGAAATGCAACGGCTGCGCGCTGAAATCGGAAGCCTCAATCAACGCATCGACAGCGCGCGGGCAGAGACCGCCTCGGAACATGACGTGCATGCGCTTCGCATGGCTGTTGAACAGCTTTCTGCCCGCGTCGCGCAAGGTCCGGACATGCGGCCCCTTGCCGACATGGACAAGCGCCTTGTTGATGTTACCCAGCGCCTCGAGCAGAGCCAGCAATCGGCCCGCAACAACCCTCAGCTTGGCGACCTTGAACGGCGCATGGCCGAGCTTGATTATCGCCTGGAAGAAGCCATGCAGCACCAGGGCGACAGCCAGGCCCAGATTGCCTTGGAGCAGAAGATTTTCGAAGTGACTGACCGTGTCGGCCGCACCGAGCATCAGCTTGGCCATCTCGAAACCATTGAACGCGCCATCAATCAATTGTTCGATAGCATTGAGCAAAGCCGCAACTGGGCCAAGGACGTGGCCGAAGATGCCGCAAACCGCATGGCTGATCGTCTCATGAATGCGCCAGGCGCTGGACCCTTAACACTTGGAAGTTCTCCCGAGTTGCAGGCCCTGGAAGATGGTCTGCGCGCCGTAAAGGAAAGCGCTGCCGGTGCCGACCAGCGCAATCAGGAAACACTGCAAGCCGTTCATGATACCCTTGAACAGATTGTGACAAAGCTGGCTGAGTTGGAAACCGCAGCCGTCGGTCAGCAGGTAGCCGCTGCTGCCGCGGCCCAAGGCACCCAATTTGCAGTCCCTGACCACGAGCGAGACGAAAATTGGAAGGTTGAGTCCCAGCAGGCCCAGCTGGCAGCGGCGCCCCCGTCACCGGAACAGGATTTTGAGGAGCCTCTGGTTTCATTTGTACAGGAAAACCAGGACATTCCACTTGCCGATCAGCCAGCAACGCCAGACACCAACCCTTTGTCCGATTGGCTTTCGAAATCGGCATTGCCCTCCAGTCCGGAAGTTGATGCCCCTGCATCCGACGATGCAGATGTCGCATCGGATGATTTTATTGCAGCCGCACGCCGGGCTGCCCAGGCGGCGGCGCAGAAGAGCATTCTCGCCAGCCTGGCGCCGAGCGCCAAGTCGGCCCGAAAACTTAATTTGCCATTCATGAAGGCTGCTTCGAAGCCGACCCGTAACATCCATACCGGCGAAAAATTGCCGCCTGAAATAAAGCCTGCCGTAAACACAAATAACAACAAGCGCCGCGCGCTTATCATAGCCGGACTCCTTGCCTTGGCTACGGTTTCAGTCGTCACTTTCAAAATACTTGGCAAGCCAAACATGGCCGCCTCCAAAACAATACCGGCATCCATTGAAGACACCGTTGTACCTGGCGCAAAGCCAAAGCAGAGCAGCGTTGTCCCAGCCGTTGATGAAACGGAAACCCAATTTCTGTCGTCGCAATCTGCTGACACAGTGCCATCAGACAATCCTGATGGCCCGAGTTCCATAGATGAAATTCTGACCGGTTCTCTGCCTGATCAAAAAATCGACGCAACTCTCGCTTCAATTGTTGCAGAACCCGGAACTGCGTCAAACGAACGTGAAATGCCACCTGTCGAAATAGGCTCCGAAGCCCTGCGAGACGCGGCCGAACAGGGCGAGGCGTCGGCCCAATTTATTGTCGCCACGCGCTATCTCGATGGCGAAGGCGTAACCCAGGACGTAACGCGGGCCGCCCATTGGTATCAGAAGGCTGCCCTGGCCGGATTGGCTCCGGCCCAATACCGGCTTGCAACCCTTTTTGAACGCGGCCGTGGCGTGCCTCAGGATACGGCAACAGCCCTCATCTGGTATCAGCGCGCCGCAGAGCAGGGCAATGTCAAAGCCATGCATAACGCAGCCGTCCTGGCAGCAGGAACCGAGGCTGGAAGTCCGAATTACGATATCGCCTATAAATGGTTTCTGGCGGCCAGCCAGAATGGCCTGAAAGACAGCCAGTTCAATTTGGCTGTCTTGTACGAGCGTGGCTTGGGCACAAAAGCCAATGTGGATGAGGCCCTGTTCTGGTACTTGACCGCCGCCAGCCAGAATGATGCGGATGCCAGGAAACGTGCTGACGTGTTGTCGCAAAACCTGTCACCGCTGGTCGTGGAATCCGTTCGCGCCAAGGTCAAAGCCTGGATTCCGCAGCAGGCACCTGAACACGCAAATGTGGTGACGATCCAGGATCCCGCCTGGCAGAACACGAATGCGCTCACGCAAATCGCGCCGGCCCAGTCAGAGACCGAAAAGCAGGCCCCGGTGGAAGATCCGGTTGGACTGACCCAAAAACTTTTGGACAAGCTGGGATTTAACATCGGCGACCCCGATGGCAAGATGGGCGTGCGCACCACAAATGCCATTCGCCTGTTCCAGCTTCAGTCTGGTTTGAAGGTCACAGGAGAAGTCACTGAAGACCTGATCAGCCAGTTGCAGGCAAAGCTGGGCTGACGCCTTCCCTACCTGACGCGCTTTGCGGGGAATTTGTAGATTGCCCGTTGGCTCAGCATCCACACATGGAAGTTTTTCCCGGTGAAAAGATTTTTAAACGGCGCTGCCGATATGCTTAAGCCTCCGGTGAAACTGCCAAAAGCCGGCATGATAAGGCGGCGACTGTCAGCAATGAAACACTTGCAGTGAATATGCCTTCCCCGCTGGCTCACGGCACTTCCAGGGTGAAGGTGCCCGGCAATTTCGAATTCTTCGGGCCCCAGTTGTTTGGGTTCATGCCTGAGTGTCACACTGCCAAGCACCACTTCATTGGCAATCCACCCCCCAATATCCGTTGGCGGATGCGGATCATGATTGCCGGTAATCCAGATCGTTGCGACACCCGTTGACAAGGCGCGAAGACTTGCCAAATCCGTTTCAACAATTCTGTCCCGTGCCCCATCATCATGAAAACTGTCGCCAAGAAAAATCAGCTGCTCTGGTTGCGCCTGGGCAATGACCGCCTGCAATTGTGCCAGTGACGCGCGCGTATCATAGGGCGGCAGATGCACCCCGCGCCTTGCCATGTTGGACGCTTTCTCCAAATGCAAATCCGCAATCAGCAGGGTTTTGAAGTCTGGCACAAAGAGCGCGCCTGAAAGATCAGGGATAAGGTCCAGCCCATTAAGGGTTATGCGATGCTCCTTAGACAAGCCCCATGGCCTCGTGGACGAGGGCACCGGAAGCTTCGGCGAGAAGGGTATCATGCGCCTCGCCGTAAATTGATTCGCGCGCGATCTCAAGCAACACCGGAACCGCAAGGGGTGAGACGGTGTCCAAGGCACGGTGCAGGATTTGACCCTTGATGCGCTTCAAAAGCGCACCGAGCCGGTGAATATCGATGAGGCCGTCGGCAGCATCATCCCACGCAGCGCGCAGCAGAATATGGTCCGGCTGGTGCGAGCGCAACACGTCGTGGATCAAATCGGAATTGACCGTCACCTGCCGCCCGGTTTTTTCCTTTCCCGGCCAGCGCCGCTCAATCAACCCCGCGATAATAGCGGCATTGCGAAAAGTGCGTTTCATCAGGTTTGATTCAGCCAGCCAGGCTTCAAGATCGTCGCCCAGCATGTCCTCATCGAAAAGTTTTTCAAGCGAAAGTTTGCCTGAAGAAATCATGAGCGAAAGATCGCGCACCGTCCAGATGACCAGGGCATACTCGGAGGCCGAAAAGCCCAGGGGTTGCGCTCCCCAGCGCTCCAGGCGCCGCGTGAGCAGCATGCCAAGGGTTTGCTGGGCAAGACGCCCCTCAAACGGATAGCACACGAGATAATGTTTTTCCGCCCGCGGGAATGTTTCAACCAGCATTTGATGGGCTTGCGGAACCACGGATTTCCGGCGTTGGGCGGAGAGCCAATCCTGAACCTGCAGTGGCAGCGCTTTCCACTTTGCGGGTGTGCTGAGAATTTCGCGCACACGCGATGCCAGGTAAGTAGAGAGAGGGAATTTCCCACCCTCATAGGACGGAATCATGGGGTCGCTGCCATGGGCGCGCGTGGCCAACGCGCCAAATTCATCAAGACCCTCAAAACGCAGAACTTCTCCGGCAAAGAGAAATGTATCACCTATGGAGAGTTGACTGAGAAACCATTCCTCAAGCTCGCCCAGACTGCGTCCGCCGGTGACCACCCGTTTGCCGAGCCGCTGCTTGACGCTGGCAATACGCACTTTCAGCATTTCCGCTTCAACTATGGTCCCCATGTTAAGGCGATACTGTTGTGCAATCAGCGGATGAGTTAGCCGCCACAACCCGTCAGCGCGGCGTTTCAGCTTGGCATATTTTTCGTAAGCCCGCAGCGCGTAGCCACCCGTTGCCACATAATCCATTGCCGCATCGAAATCCTCCCGCGTCAGGTTGCGGTAAGTCCAGGCGCGCGCGACTTCAGCGAAAAGCTCATCGGCATCAAATGGCCCCGCACAGGCCCGCCCCAGAATGTGCTGGGCCAGCACATCAAGTTTGAGTACCGCCGGATATTCCGTGTCCTGGGCATTCTCCTTGGCCGCCTGCAGCGCCGCCTCGCACTCCAGAACCTCAAACCGGTTGGAGGGAACCAGCAGCGCTTCGCTGGGACTATCCAGCCGGTGGTTGGAACGGCCAATCCGCTGCAGCAAGCGGCTGGAACCTTTTGGCGCTCCCATGTGAATGACAAGATCAACATCGCCCCAGTCAATGCCCAGATCAAGTGTTGAGGTACATACAACGGCTTTCAGCTTTCCCTCAGCCATTGCTGCTTCCACCTTGCGCCTCTGGCTGACATCAAGGGAGCCATGGTGGAGCGCGATGGGAAGGTGCGCTTCATTAGCCTCCCACAGACCCTGAAACACCATCTCGGCCTGGCTGCGCGTATTGACGAAAATCAGCGTCATCTTCGCCCGGCCAATTTGCTCATAAACTTCGGCAATCGCATAACGGGATGGATGCCCCGACCACGGCACATGCTCCGCCGATTTCAGAATGCGAATGATTGGCTGCGCCCCTGCATGTCCCATAACGAGGAGAACCGGCCCATTTCCCATCGGTGCAAGCCAGTATTGCAGCGCTTCCGGGTCCGCAACGGTTGCCGAAAGGCCAATGCGCCGTGCCTTTGGGGCAAAGCTTTGAACCCGCGCGAGAGCTAGCGACAGTAATACGCCGCGCTTTGAAGTTACCAATGAATGCAGTTCATCCAGAATGATGGATTTGAGATGGCGCAGCATATGCGCTGCGCCCGGATCGGCAATGAGAAGCGAAACCTGCTCTGGCGTTGTAATCAGAATATCTGGCGGATGTTCCCGCTGGCGTTTGCGCTTTGAGTGCGGCGTGTCCCCCGTGCGGGTTTCGATGGAAACCGGCAACGCCATCTCGCGCACCGGGGCTTCGAGATTGCGCGCGATATCGACGGCCAGCGCCTTTAGAGGCGAAATGTAGAGTGTATGAATGCCATTGCGCTCGTGTTTCTGCGACAACTCCACCAGACTTGGCAAAAACCCAGCAAGGGTTTTGCCGCCGCCCGTTGGCGAGATGAGCAAGGCGCTCTCGCCTGCCATCGCGTGATCCAGAATTGCCAGTTGATGCGCCCGTGGGCTCCAGCCCCGCGCTTCAAACCAGTCTTGAAATCTGGATGGCAAATGACTCATGGTTCGGCAACTTGACTCGGGGTTTGGCCTAAAGCAACACGGGGTCCATGAAGCATTCCATCTCACTCTTGCCGATCAACAACCGCTCGATCCTTACGGTCGCGGTGCCGATCATGCTGTCCAATGTGACCGAACCATTGATCGGCGTGGTCAACACCGCCGTCATTGGGCAATTGCCGGACCCCTACTATATCGGTGCAATTGCCGTAGGCGCCCTCATTTTTTCATTTATTTTCTGGGGTTTTGGTTTTCTGCGGCTATCCACCGGTGGCCTTTCGGCCCAGGCCGTGGGTGCAGGCGATAGCGTTGAACTCACCGCTGTCCTTTGGCGCGCCCTGGCAATCGCTGCCGTCGCTGGCCTGTTTCTCATTGCTGTCAGCCCCCTGATCGAAAACATATCTTTTGGCCTTATCGGCGGCTCTCCAGAGGTTCGGGCTCAAGGTGAAATCTATTTTCGCTATCGCATATGGTCGGCCCCCTTTGCGCTGATAAATTTTTGCATTCTCGGTTGGTTCATAGGGCAGGGCCGCGCCACCATTGCCTTCGCGGTGCAAGTATTTCTCAATCTCACCAATATGGGATTGGGCGCGTTGTTTGTCCTTTCCCTCGGCATGACAGCCGATGGCGTAGGCCTTTCCGCCCTGATTGCTGAATTTGCCGCAGCCATGCTCGGCGGCCTTTTGGTTTTGCAGCGTTTGCGAAAAATAGAAGCGAAGGCGACCTGGAACCAGATTTGGGATCGCAGCAAGGTCGTTCGCACCTTGGGTGCAAATGGCGACATCATGATCCGCACCCTGTGCCTGGTTTTCGCTTTTGCCTGGTTCACCTCGCGCGGGGCTCGCGCTGGCGATGTGATTATTGCCGCCAATGCGGTGCTCCTGAATTTCTTTGAAGTGGCGGCCTATCTCATCGATGGTTTCGCCTATGCCTCGGAGGCTCTTGTCGGCCAATCCATAGGCGCCAAAAATCGCGCGCGCTTTGAAAAGGCCATCCGGCTGACGACCCTTTGGGCCCTTGTTGTGGGAGCGCTCTGCAGCGCCATAATCTGGTTTGCAGGACCCCGGCTCATTGATCTCATGACCGTCAATGCCGAGGTGCGAGAAACCGCAAGGCATTATCTTTTTTGGACAAGCCTTACACCATTTCTTGGCACTATATGTTTCCAGTTCGACGGCATTTTTACCGGCGCAATGGCGACGCGCGAGATGCGCAACATGATGGTGCTTTCACTTGCTATCTACCTGGCTTCATGGTGGTTTCTCGAGCGCAATTTTGGCAATCATGGACTCTGGGCCGCACTCTGTGTTTTCTTTATTGCCCGTGGCATAACCTACGCCATGCGAATGCCAGCACTGGCGCGTGCGGCTTTTGCCTAGTTGATAAGTTGGATAAAGATAGGGGACCAAGATGTTGGAAGAATTCAAAATTTCGCCTTCAAGGGCAATGCTTTTGATCTGGCCGTTGGTGTGATTATTGGAGCCACTTTTGGCAAGATAGTTACATCCATGGTCGACGATCTCATTATGCCAATCTTGGGCAGACTTACAGGTGATCTCGACTTCAATAACTATTTTTTGGGGTTGGGTTCAAACGTAACGGCCACCACTCTGGCTGCCGCAAAGGACCAGGGAGCCGTTCTCGCCTATGGCAGTTTCATCACTGTTTTGATCAATTTCCTGATCGTTGCTTTCATTCTCTTCCAACTGGTGAAGGTTTCAAATCGGATGAAGAGAGCCGAACCACCAGCACCGCCGCCTGCAGCTTCGACCACGGAAGTTCTGCTCAAGGAAATCCGCGACGCACTGGTTACTGCCAAAAAGAAGTAAGCGTTTCAGGTATGACTGTTATGGGCCCCGGCTGCTGGACATCCGGGCCGCTTTTTTGCTCTAAGGTCGCCCATGAACATTGCATCGCATCTCGCCGCCATCACCCCGCAAGCTCAAGTCGAACCCGACAGCGGCATCGTCAAAGCCGCCATGTATGGCTTCGGCAGGCCCGGCATCATTCCGCTCTGGGCCGGTGAGGGAAACCTTCCAACGCCGGAAGGATTCTGCAAGCCCGCCGTCGAAAGCCTGATCAAGGGCGAAACCTTCTATACCTGGCAGCGCGGCATTCCTGAATTGCGCGAGGCGCTCGCCCGCTATCACACCCGCCACTATGGCAGGGACTTCAGCCTTGAGAATTTCTTCGTCACCGGCGGTGGCATGCAGGCCATTCAAACCGCCATTCAAATGATTGCCGGTGAAGGTGATGAGGTTATCATTCCATCGCCCGCCTGGCCCAACTATGCAGGCCCATTGCGCCTGCAGGGCTCGCGGCCCGTTGAAGTGCCGATGGAGTTTCGCAATGGAAGATGGTCGCTCGATTTTGACCGCCTGTTTGCCGCGATCACGCCGCGCACCAAGGCGCTCTGCCTGAATTCTCCATCCAACCCCCTGGGCTGGACAGCTTCGCGCGATGACCTGATCGCGATACGGGATATCTGTCGCAAGCACGGAATCTGGATTTTCGGCGATGAGGTCTATTCCCGCTTCTACTACGGCGCAAAAGGCGAGCCGCGCGCGCCATCATTCCTGGATGTGTGCGATGCTGAAGAGCGCCTTCTGCTCGCCAATACATTTTCAAAAAATTGGGCCATGACGGGCTGGCGAGTGGGCTGGCTGCAAGCCCCAAGAGAACTAGGCCCCGTAATCGAGCGGATCATCCAGTATAACACCAGTGGCACGGCAGCATTCCTGCAGAAGGGCTGTGTTGCCGCCTTGGATAAGGGCGATGATTTTGTGGGAATGCAGGTTTCCCGGGCCCATGCCAATCGCGATCTCGTCATGAATTTCCTGCGCGAATTTCCGCAGATCAGGTTCGAAGTGCCAACCGGGGCTTTTTACATGTTCTTCAAGATTGAGGGCATGAAAGATTCAGCCGCAACCGCCCGTCGCCTCATCGATGAGGCAGGCGTCGGTTTCGCGCCGGGATCTGCTTTTGGATCGGATGGCGAAGGCTTTATGCGCATGTGTTATACCCTCAAGCCCCAGGAGTTGCTGAAAAAAGGTGAAACTTCGGGGTGAGGAGCGTGGCCAGGGTTTCTTTCATCTCCGGCAGGGCTGCGAAGAACTCGTTGATGGCGGATTTGAAACCGGCGAGGGTGGGATGG
>CAZAMS010000011.1:0-8263 GCA_964486305.1 uncultured Aestuariivirga sp. | reverse complement strand
AGGCAAAATCATTGGCTGCTGCCACCGCAAGTGCTCTGGCCTTTTCCCCCTTCAGGTTTGACAGCTTGTCGCGCAGAAATTTCATCAGTTTGTTGGCCGCGTCGGCATCCACTTCCTCGTAGTCATGGCGCGAATAATAGTTCCGGCCATAGCTCGCCCAGTGTTCCCTGACAATGTCTGCAACGCTCAGTCGGCGCTTGGCCAAAATATTGAGCCACAGCAAAACCGCCCAAAGGCCATCCTTCTCGCGCACATGGTTGGAGCCGGTTCCCGCACTCTCTTCACCGCAGAGCGTAATCATGCCGGCGTCTAGGAGGTTTCCGAAAAATTTCCATCCCGTGGGCGTTTCAAAACACTTGATGCCGAGTTTTGCGGCAACCCGGTCCACCGCACAACTTGTAGGCATGGAGCGTGCGACACCTGCAAGTACCTTGGCGTAACCCGGCGCCAACTGCGCATTGGCGGCAAGCAGCGCCAAAGAATCTGAAGGCGTCACAAACTGGTTTTTGCCGATGATGAGATTGCGGTCGCCATCACCATCGGATGCCGCGCCGAAATCCGGTCCGGATGCCGACATCATCAAATCATAAAGTTCTTTCGCATGAACCAGGTTGGGATCCGGGTGATGCCCGCCGAAATCGGGAAGCGGCGTCCCATTTACAACCGAGCCCTTGGGCGCCCCAAGGGCACTCTCCAGAATGGCGTGGCCATAGGGGCCGGTTATGGCATGCATCGCATCGAAGCGGATGCGAAAGCCGGATTTGAAAAGGTCTCTGATGGCATCGAAGTCAAACAGGGTTTCCATGAGCTTCTGATAATCAGAAACCGGATCGACAACCTCGACAGTCATTTCTTCAATTTTGGATGTTCCCAGCCTATCCAAATTGCAGTCAGCGCCGTCAGAAATTTTGTAGTTCGAAATTTTCTTCGTATTGGCGAAAAACTGATCGGTCATCTTCTCCGGCGCCGGGCCGCCATTTCCCGCATTGTATTTGATGCCGAAGTCACCATCGGGTCCGCCTGGATTGTGACTGGCCGAAAGAATAATGCCGCCAAATGCCTTCGATTTGCGGATGAGATGGGAAGCAGCCGGCGTCGAGAGAAGACCGCCTTTGGCCGTCAGGACACGGCCAAAACCATTGGCCGCCGCCATGCGGATGGTGGTTTGAATGACCTCGCGGTTGAAATATCTGCCATCTCCGCCAATAACCAGAGTCTTGCCTTTAAACCCCTCAAGTCCATCGAAAATGGATTGAATGAAATTCTCCGCGTAATGGGCCTGCTGGAACACCGGCACCTTCTTGCGCAAACCAGATGTTCCGGGCTTCTGCCCTTCGAATGGTGTGGTGGAAATGGTCTTTATCATCTCAAGCGGCTTTCAACAGTGAGCAGTAGAGATCGGCATAGCGCGCAGCGCTGCGTGTCCATGATACATCGGCCTTCATGCCGGCCTGTTGCATGGAGGCCCATACGGCGTTATCAGCATAAAGCGCGGTAGCGCGTTCCAACGCATGCTCCAGGGCTTCCTGCGTAACTGGTGCAAATTGAATTCCAGAGGCAACCCCCGCCGAAAGCGCCGCATCATTGGCATCGATGATTGTGTCGGCCAGACCGCCCACCCGCGCCACCACCGGCACGCAGCCATAGTGCAATCCATAGAGCTGCGTAAGGCCACAGGGCTCAAAGCGTGAAGGAATGAGAATGGCATCTGAACCCGCCTGCAGGAGATGAGACAGCGGCTCGTCATAGGTCGTCGCAATGCCAACCTTGCCGGGATAGCGGACCATCGCCTCCTTGAGTGATCCTTCAAGTGCTGCATCACCTGAACCCAGAATGGCAAGCCTGCCGCCGAGATCAATGAGCTTGGGAAGCGCTGCTGCCACAAGGTCCATGCCCTTCTGCAGCGTAAGCCTGCTGACGATGCAGTAAAGCAGACCATCTCCAGACTCCAGGCCAAAACGTTTCTCAATGGCCCGCTTGTTTGCTTCGCGCTTGGCCAACTGCTTTGCCGTATAGCTCTGCGCGATATTCGCATCATTGGCGGGATTCCAGATGTCAGTGTCAATCCCATTAACGATCCCATGCACCACATTGCTCCGGACACGAAGCAATCCATCAAGCCCCATGCCGTCTTCAACTGTCAGAATTTCGCGGGCATAGGTGGGGCTCACGGTGGTAATGGCATCGGCGCATTGCAGCCCCGCCTTCAGATAGCCAACACCGCCAAAATATTCCACGCCCTCAATGCCGAAGGCTTTGGGCGGCAGTCCAAGTGTACCAAAGATCGAAGCCGGAAAATGCCCTTGAAACGCCAGATTGTGAACCGTCATGACGGTTTTGGGTCCACCGCCATAGCGCACATAGGCCGGAACAAGCCCCGCCTGCCAGTCGTGGCAATGAATGATTTCAGGCACAAATTCAGCAACCGATCCCCGTCCGATTTCAGCCGCGATCACCGAGAGGGCGGCAAAGCGCCGTGAGTTATCGGGCCAGTCTTTTCCGTCAGGGTCGAGATAGGGGTTTCCCGGCCGGTCATAGAGGTGCGGCGCATCAAGCACAAAAAGTTCAAGCCCCCGGGCTTTGCCCCACAGCAACCGCGCCGCGCCGCCAAAGAGACTGTCCGAAGCATAAGCAACTTCAAATTCTTCAAGCGCCTTCAAGACGGCGGGATAACCCGGCATCAGCGTAATGACATGCACACCCTGTTTGGCCAACGCAGCCGGAAGGGCTCCGGCAACATCAGCCAGCCCGCCGGTTTTGACCAGCGGAAACACTTCGGATGCGATGCTGAGTATTTTCATGCCGTCAGTTTTGCAATCATCGGTTTGGTGATGAGGGTGACACCATTTTCGGTTCGCCTGAATCTCTTGGCATCGGCCACCGGATCCTCACCTACAATCAGCCCATCTGGAATGGCAACGCCGCGATCTATGACGACCTTCTTCAGCGTGGCATTCCGCCCAATTTCCACATAAGGCATGACCACAGCCTCTTCGACGTATGAATAGGAATTCACTCGAACGCCAGTAAACAAAAGCGTTCGCCTGAGCGATGCGCCCGAAACAATGCACCCGCCCGAAACCAATGACGAGACTGCCATGCCGCGCCTGCCGTCTTCATCATGCACAAATTTTGCCGGTGGTGTCACCTCACCGTAAGTCCAGATCGGCCAGTTATTATCATAAAGGTCCAACGCGGGCAGTATGTCGCAGAGATCAAGATTGGCTTCCCAATAGGCATCTACCGTTCCCACATCACGCCAATAGGCGGCAGCTTCTTTGGTGGAGCGCACGCAGGATTGCGTGAATCGATGCGCCACGGCTTTCCCGTTCTTCACGATATGGGGAATGATATCCTTGCCAAAATCATGGGAAGATTTTTTGTTGGCAGCATCCTCCTTTAGGAGATCAATCAAGAATTTTGTATTGAAAACATAAATGCCCATGGAGGCGAGCGCATTGTCCATATTGCCGGGAATTCCGGGCGGGTCCTTTGGTTTTTCGACGAATGCAATAATCCGGTCCTTGTCATCCACATGCATGACGCCAAAGCCCGTGGCTTCCATGCGTGGCACCTCAAGGCAGCCAACGGTGACGTCGGCACCCTGATCCACATGCTGCTGCAGCATCAACTCGTAGTCCATTTTGTAAATATGGTCGCCCGCCAAAATCACCATATATTGGGGCTTATAGCCTTCAATGATATCGGCGTTTTGATGAACGGCGTCAGCGGTGCCATTATACCACTGGTCTTCGGACACCCTTTGGCTTGCTGGAAGAATGTCGAAACTCTCATTGCGTTCAGGCCGCAAGAAATTCCAGCCCCTTTGCAAATGCCGGATAAGGCTATGGGCCTTGTATTGGGTAGCCACGCTAAACCGCCGGATGCCGGAATTCAAGGCGTTGGAAAGGGCAAAATCGATGATGCGGGATTTGCCGCCAAAGAACACCGCAGGCTTGGCCCGCCGATCCGTAAGTTCCATCAATCGGCTGCCGCGGCCGCCCGCCAAAACATAGGCCATGGCATCGCGGGCGAGTGGTGCGGTTTTGCGGGGTTCTGCCAATTCTTCCTCCCTGTAAATGATTTTTTATTTTTTATCATGCCGCGGAAAATTCCAAAATCAAGGTCGCCATTGGCGGTAAGGTTAGTATCGCCTCAGCAGGCTGCCCTGCCGTTTCCTTAGGTTCAGCCACCACACCGCCGCCATTGCCCAGGCCCGTGCCCCCATAGGCCAAGGCATCGGAATTGATCTGTTCGATCCAGCGCCCGGCCCGTGGCATGGGCACGCCATAACCAACGCGGGGAACCGGCGTCAGGTTGGAAATTGAAACGATGGGGGAAGCCTCCCCGGCCCAGCGGGCCCAGGCAAACACTGAATTCGCATGGTCATCGGCAATCAGCCACTGAAAGCCTTCGCCCTCGCAATCCCTGCCATGCATGGCCGGACTGGATTTATAGAGCTTGTTAAGGTCCGCAATAAGCGTTTGCACGCCCCTGTGCGGCTCAAAGCCAAGCAAATGCCAGTCAAGGCTTTTGGCCTCGCTCCATTCATCCCAGGGCGCAAATTCCTGGCCCATGAAAAGCAGCTTCTTGCCGGGATAGGCCCACATGAAAGCGTAATAGGCGCGAAGTCCGGCAAACTTGGCCCAGGTATCCCCGCCCATCTTGCTCAAAAGCGAGCCCTTGCCGTGCACCACTTCATCATGGGACAGCGGCAGCACAAAGTTTTCCGAGAAGGCGTAAAGCAAACCAAAGGTCAGGTCATTGTGGTGATGCCGCCGGTGAATGGGATCACGTGACATGTATTGCAGCGTATCGTGCATGAAGCCCATGTTCCATTTGAAGCCGAAGCCCAGGCCGCCAGTGTAAGAAGGCTGCGACACACCGGGAAACGCGGTTGATTCTTCCGCAATGGTGATGATGCCGGGGTGCGTTCCATAGCACACCTCGTTCATGCGTTTGAGAAAGGCAATGGCTTCAAGATTTTCATTGCCACCTTGTTCATTGGGAATCCACTCGCCGCTTTTGCGCGAGTAATCGAGATAAAGCATGGACGCCACCGCATCGACACGCAACCCATCAATGTGATACTTCTCCAGCCAGAACAGGGCATTGTTGATCAGAAAGCTCTGCACTTCCGTGCGGCCAAAATTATAGATCGCCGTATTCCAATCCGGATGAAAACCCTTGCGCGGGTCTGCATGTTCATAAAGCGCGGTGCCGTCAAAAAGCGCCAGGCCAAACTCATCAGTCGGGAAATGCGCCGGAACCCAATCAAGAATAATGCCAATGCCTGCCATATGCGCGGCATTCACAAAGCGCGCAAACCCTTCCGGATCACCAAAACGCGAGGTTGGCGCAAACAGCCCCGTTGGCTGATAGCCCCATGAGGGGTCATAGGGGTGTTCCGAGATGGGCAGCAATTCGATTTGGGTGAATCCCATGTCACGCACATAGTTCACAAGGTCGGCTGCCAGTTCATCGTAGCTTAAAAATTCCGTGCCATTTTTTTTACGCCAGGAGCCAAGATGCACTTCGTAGATGGAAATTGGCGAACGGCGCGCATCGCGCAATGAGCGAGCTTTGAGATAGTCGCCATCCGTCCACTGGAAATGACCAATGCTGGATACGATCGATGCCGTGTGTGGCCGGAGTTCCGCTGCAAAAGCGTAAGGGTCAGCCTTGAGTGGCAATCGGTTGCCATCAGCACCTATGATCTCAAACTTGTATTTTACATCTTCATCAAGACCGGGAAGGAATATCTCCCAAACGCCCGTACCCATGCGTTTGCGCATCACATGCCTGCGGCCATCCCATTCGTTGAAATCGCCAATGACGGAAACGCGCAGCGCATTGGGTGCCCAGACGGCAAAATGCACGCCGGTGACGCCTTCATGGGAAATAACATGGCCCCCCATCTTGTCGTAAAGCCGCAAATGCGTGCCCTGTGCCACATAGTAGTCATCAAGGGGGCCGAGCACCGGTCCAAAGGAATAGGGATCAATGACATGCCAGTTGCCACCGGCGTTGGCGGCTTCAAAGCGCAAGGGCTGGCGTTCCTTGAGCTTGACCGCACCTTCAAAAAACCCGGCATCATGGGTTTTTTTGAGATCACCGATTTTAACCCCGTCCAAGGTGTGAGCCGTTAGCGTGTCAGCCCCGTTGACAAAGGCCCGGCTCACAAAGCCACGCCCAACCTTGTGCAAGCCAAGAACTGCGAAAGGGTCATGGTGTTGGCCAACGACAAGGGCGTCAACTTCAGCCTTACTTAACTCACCAGTTGCCATCGGGCTCTCACAATAATTCCACTCACTATGGGGTGGAGATTGAAAAGGAGCAATGGCAAATTATGCGACCGGAATGTTCCAGATATCGCGGGCATAGTCGCGGATTGTCCGGTCAGCGGAGAACCAGCCAAGCCTGGCTGTGTTATGCACGGCCTTTTTTGTCCAGGCATGTGAACTTTCGCGCCAGACCGCATCCGCCTTGCCAAGGGCCACTGAATAGGCGGCAAAGTCGGCGGTTACGAGGAAAAAGTCACGGTTCAAAAGACCTGCGACGAGCTCATGATAGCGGTTGGGTTCGGACGGCGAAAACACACCCGTCCTGATCGATTCAATGACCTGTTTCAAATGCGGCGAGTGATCAACGATGTCGCGGGGAACATGCCCCTCCTTTCGTCTTTCTGCCACCTCTGCCGCAGTCAGTCCAAAGATGAAAACATTGTCAACCCCGGCATGCTCCAGGATTTCCACATTCGCCCCGTCAAGCGTGCCGACGGTGAGTGCTCCATTGATCGCCAGTTTCATGTTCCCTGTGCCGGAGGCTTCCATGCCCGCGGTTGAGATTTGCTCGGAAATATCGGCGGCAGGCACAATCGTCTCGGCAAGGGTCACATTGTAATTTGGAATAAAGACAACCCTCAACAATCCGCGCACGGAGGGATCAGCATTGATAACGGTGCCCACATCATTGATAAGCCGGATAATGGTTTTTGCTTCCCAGTAACTTGCCGCAGCCTTGCCCGCAAAAATCTTGACCCGAGGCACCGTATGGCGCCCCGGACGCGCGCGAATGGAATTATAGAGTGCAATGGTTTCAAGAATGGCCAGCAACTGCCGCTTGTATTCATGGATGCGCTTGATCTGAACATCAAAGAGCGCTGAAGGATCGGTCGGAATACCGGTGCGTTGCAAAATTAGCTGCGAAAGCTTCTGTTTGTTCGCCCGCTTGATGTCAGAATATTTTTCCAGAAAGCCCGCGTCGTCGGCAAAGCGATCCAGAGCCATAAGCTCTTCGGCATTGTCGAGGAACTTTGGTCCAATGGCCTCGCGCACAAGATGCGTGAGGCCGGGGTTCACCTGCTGCAGCCAGCGCCGCGGCGTAATCCCATTCGTCTTGTTGTTGATGCGGCCCGGATAAAGCGTGTTCAAGTCCTTGAACACGGTTTCTTTCATGAGGCCGGAGTGCAGTGCCGAAACCCCATTGATGCTGTGGGTGCCTACAAAGGCCAGTTGGCCCATGCGCAGACGGCGACCATTATTTTCATCAATCAGTGAAATGGCACCCAGGAAGCCGAAATCAATCATCTTCTTTTTGTGGGCGTCAGCAATGATGCCTGCATTGATGGCGTAGACAATTTGCATGTGGCGCGGCAACAGGCGCTCAATCAGATGAACCGGCCAGCTTTCAAGGGCCTCTGGCAACAGCGTGTGGTTGGTGTAGGCCGTTGTGGCGCGCGTAATTTCCCAGGCTTTTTCCCAGGCCACATGATGCTCATCAACCAGCAAGCGCATGAGTTCCGCAATGGCAATGGCGGGGTGCGTGTCATTCAACTGAATGGCGGCCCTGTCGGCAAGGTTCATCACACTACCATGCTGGTTGACGTGGCGCCGGATAAGATCTTGAAGCGAAGCCGAGGTGAAGAAATATTCCTGGCGCAGGCGCAGCTCCTGCCCTGCAGGCGTGGAGTCCGATGGATAGAGAACCCGCGTAATGCTTTCGGCCTGCGTCGTATCAGCCTGGGCGCCGATATGGTCACCCCGGTTAAACTGGTCGAGCTTGATGGGATCAACGGCGCGCGCATTCCACAGGCGCAGCGTGTTCACCCGCTTGCCCTTCCAGCCGCAAATGGGCGTATCAAAGGCAACGGCCAGAATTTTTTCTGAAGGTTTCCACTTATATTGGGCAACGCCCTTGAGTGGAGCAGAGACCTCAACGGTTCCGCCAAAGCCTATTTCATATTCGCGCTCGCACCGTTCAA
>CAZAMS010000010.1:0-3489 GCA_964486305.1 uncultured Aestuariivirga sp. | reverse complement strand
AATTTCACAGCCCGATCACGAAGTTCCATCCCGTACGGTTTTGCCATTCATGCTGGCCTCCAATCCAGTTCCCAACTTGAATCACAACACAGCCGATTTGGGAATCCAAATTCGATTCAGACTAGATTCACTCCGCTCTAGAAGGCATAGTTGAATGATGCGTCACGGCAATGCTTTTTTGGAACTCATCTTCATAAGTACATGAGATATATAACTTATTATTGGTTATACCAAAATTCCATTTTGGGGATACTAGAATTTTTGACAAGTGAAGGTCAATACCCGCATCACGCAGGGATCACCAACATCATCCATGCATCCGTTTGATTTCATCGGCGACTAGTTTCTGCAGCCGCCAGAGATAGGAATCGTGGATGCCGTATTCCTCCAGTTTCACGATTGTGTTGTGGAGGTATTCGGCTGAGGTGCCGAGGTGGCCCGCGGCGCGGGCTAGGCGCACGGCCTGTTTCTCGATTGGAAGATTCACATAGTAACCCGGGGAGCGCGGGGCGGCCCAGAACGTTAGTGCACGGAATTTTTGCTTTCCGTCATGCACGTCGATCCAGCGGAATGAGGGAAGGTCTTCCTTGTAGCTCGCTTCGCGGCGCAGGAGCCGCAACATCTGGCCGTGGTCGTTGCCATCAGGGAGGCGGAACGCAACGCCATGGCAGCACCCACCATAATCCATGCACATCATCAGGCCGGGCTGTTGCGTTGTGGCTCGCCAACGGACGATATCGAGACTAAAAGATCTGCGCCAGCCAAAGGCTTTGCAGGCCACGTGTTCGACATGTTCGAAATCCGGCTTCCAGATCAGAGAGCCATAGGCAAAAACCCAGAAGGGATTGCCGGCATTCTGTGAGAGAATTTGGCGGGCGGCCAGTTCATATTCCTTATCGGTCAGTTCGATCAGGCCGAATTCCGGCCCGGAGTCGGGCTCCTTGCGATCAACGGAGGCCACCAGTTCGGCGGTTAATGAAAGTTGTCGAGGTTTCCTAGCCATGATTCATGCTGAGATTGGCACCAACGGAAGAACATTTGCAAGGGTGCGCAATTGAATGAAAGCCTTTCCGCTCTCCAGGGAGGACATCATGTGTAAGTTATTGGGTTTCTTCGTTGTTGCTTTTATCGCTCTTGCAAGTTTCGCACAGGCTGAGGACCGCTGGATGACGATTCCTGAGCCACCTGACATGCCGCAGGCGAGCGAAAGTGGATATGTGCCGGTCAATGGCATTCAGATGTATTATGCCGTCTATGGGGCGGGCGATCCGATCCTTCTTATCCATGGCGGCCTGGGTCATGCCGATATCTGGGCCAACCAAGTTGTCGAACTTGCCAAGACTCACAAGGTGATCGTTGGTGACAGCCGTGGGCACGGGCGCTCTACACGCGACGCGCGACCCTATGGCTACGCCCTTGATGGCCTCAGACTATGTTGGTCTGCTTGATCATCTCAAGATCGACAAGGCGGCACTGGTGGGGTGGAGCGATGGCGGCATCATCGGGCTCGATATTGCCATGAAGCAACCGGAACGGTTGACGAAGTTGTTTGCGCATGCTGCGAACGTCACCGTTGACGGGGTTGATCCCGCTGTTGCAAACAACGCGACATTCGGGGCTTACATAGAGCGCATGGGAAAAGACTATGCAAGGTTTTCCAAAACGCCGGACCAATATAACGCCTTTGTCGAGCAGATCAGCAAAATGTGGGCGAGCGAACCGGCATGGACCAAGGAACAGCTAGCGGGAATAAAAGTGCCGACCGCCATTGTGCTTGGCGATCATGATGAGGCGATCACGCGCGCACACACTGATTACATGGCGGCCAGTATTCCGGGCGCCAAGCTGATCATTCTGAAAGATGCGAGCCACTTCGCAATGCTTCAGGACCCGGCGGGCTATACGAAGGCGGTACTGGATTTTCTTGGGGGGATGTGAGGAGCACGTCACACATCTGTCATCCCGGCGGACGCCGGGACCCAGACTTGCAACCAGTGAACATGCTGAAAGTCTGGGTCCAGACTTTCGTCGGGATGACAGAATTAGATTTGAGAATATGAGGGTTTTATTTCGTTGCGTCTTTATGCAGTGATCTAATCCGTTGTGCCAACGAAATCACATTGGTGATGGCGCTCTTTGGTTTTTCCTCTTCGACCGGAGCGGGGGCCTCGGCCACAGCCTCGTCGGCCACGGGTTCGGGCGCTGCTTCCGGCGCTGTCTCTGGCCCTGACCAGGCCTGATCGAGACGCTTGAGTTCATCCTGCAGTTCTTCGGCGGCCCGCTCGGTTTCGACAATCTTCTCCTCGAGGACTTCGGATTGCGCCACGAATTCCAGCGTTGTGCTGTCGGCAGGCTTTACGATGATTTCCATCTCCGTCATCGCCACCGGTTGCTCCAGTTCCAGTGGCGCGCCTTTTTTCTCTTTCGAAATCTGTTTGGATATTTTCACAATATCCTTGATCCGGTTTTTCAGGCGGTCCTGCGTCGGGACGGGTGCCGCAACGGCCGGCGGTTCCTTCTCTTCGTCGACTTCCTCCACTTCGACAAGCGATTCATTCAGGGCCTCGAGCTCATCTTCTTTCTCCTCAAGCATTGCCTCCAGGTAACTCACCTTGTCAAGCAAGTTTACAATTTCGGCATTGAGCTCCACCAGCAATTCATCGCGTTTTGCCACATCCTGCTTCAGGGATTCAAAGCGGTTGCGATGACGCGAGACTTCCGCCGTCTGCTCGGCCATGCGCATCCTGATGTCTCCCAGGCGGAATTCCAGTTTTTTTGCCATCATGGCGTGCTCGGCGCGCATGCGGTCACGGTCGGTTTGAAGTTCGATCATGGTGGAGGGCATGTTGCGCTGGGTGTGCCTGGCACCTAAGCGAAACGCCAGCTTCCAGGCAATCCTTCCGGCGATCAGGCCCAGAAAGGCGGCGCTGGAAAAGCCCAGGATGAGCAACATAAGGGTCTCGGATTGAGACATGGGAGTCCTCGAAAAACACAAAAACCAGTTCAGCGCATGGTTTTAGTGCGGAACGAGGGCAGAGGCGAATGAAAAATTAGAAGGGGTTCCAGGTGGGATTCTTGGAGTATTTCAGATAGCCCACATTGGCGCCGAGCCTTGCGCCCACGCCAGTCCTGATAGGCGCAAGGGTGATATTATGGTTCTTTTGCAGGTTCACGCCAAGCCCGCCCACCAGGTAGGCCGAGCCTTCGACGCCCACGAAACGTGTGTAGAGTTCCCTTGGCGAGTCAGAATTGTAGACCAGAACCATGGTGCGTGAGCCATTGCCGCCGAAATCAAAGCCTATGGATGGGCCCTGCCAATAGATTTTCTGGGTGATGCCGTCCTTGTAGTAAATCGTGCCCTCGCCAAAACGCAGGCCGCCGATCATGGCGCCTGAACCTTCTTCGCCGACAATATAGGCCGTAGGTTCGCCCTGGCTTTGAAAGAGATATTCAACCGCTTCAGCAATGCCGCGGCTGGCCTTGCCGAAG
>CAZAMS010000009.1:0-3389 GCA_964486305.1 uncultured Aestuariivirga sp. | reverse complement strand
TTATCGACAGTGGCGATGTCCTCGACATCGCAGGGCAGCAACAATTTGGAGCCAACGGAATCGGCCAGGGGCTTCACGCGTTTGCCGAAGGCCTCGCCCTGATAGGTGAACGCCAATTCGGCGCCGTGCTTGCGCAATTCGCTGGCTATCCCCCAGGCAATGGAGTGATCGTTGGCCACGCCCATTACCAGGCCGCGCCTGCCTTTCATCAATCCATCTGTCATCTGGTCAACCGTTATAGCGTTGGAATACAAGTGAACCGTTGGTGCCGCCAAAGCCAAAGCTGTTGGACATCACAACATCGACCTTCGCGTTGTCCTTGCGCTCCCTCTGAATGGGAACATCGGCAAACTCCGGATCGATTTCATCGATATTGGCGCTTTCGCAGATGAAATTGTTCTTCATCATGAGGATGGAATAGATCGCCTCCTGCACACCCGTCGCTCCGAGTGAGTGGCCCGTCAGGGATTTGGTGGCAGAAATCGCCGGAATATCTTTTCCAAAAACATCGCGCACCGCTTCAATTTCCTTCTTGTCGCCAATCGGCGTCGAGGTGGCATGGGGGTTGATGTAGTCGATCTTGTTTTTCACGGTGGACATGGCAAGCCGCATGCAACGCGCAGCACCTTCGCCCGAGGGCGCCACCATGTCATAGCCATCGGACGTGGCGCCATATCCCACGAGTTCGGCGTAAATCTTGGCGCCACGGGCCTTGGCGCGTTCGAGTTCCTCAAGAACAACAACGCCGGCTCCACCCGCAATCACGAAACCATCACGGTTCTTGTCATAGGCGCGGGAAGCTTTCTGCGGCGTATCATTATAGCCCGATGACATGGCACCCATGGCATCGAACAAAACCGAAAGGGTCCAATCCAGTTCTTCGCCGCCACCGGCAAACATCACGTCCTGCTTGCCCCACTGGATCATTTCGGCGGCGTTGCCAATGCAGTGGGCGGAGGTGGCGCAGGCCGAGGAAATGGAATAGTTCACGCCGCGAATGCCGAAGGGAGTGGCAAGGGTTGCCGAGTTTGTGCTGGACATGACGGCCGGCACGGCAAAGGGGCCAACGCGTTTGGGGCCCTTTTCGCGCGTGGTGTCGGCTGCGGCAACAAGCGTTCTAGTCGAGGGACCGCCAGATCCCATGATCAGCCCGGTGCGGTCATTCTTCACGTCTTTTTCCTCGAGGCCCGAATCCGCAATGGCCTGCTGCATCGAAATATAATTCCATGCAGCACCATCCCCCATGAAGCGCCGTGCCTTGCGATCAATCTGGTCGAGATCGCAATTGGGTGCGCCATGCACCTGGCAACGGAATCCAAGGCGCGCATAATCATCGGCCTTCACGATGCCTGATTTTGCTTCACGGAGTGAGGCCAAAACTTCCTGGGAGTTATTGCCAATGCTCGATACGATACCTATTCCGGTGACGACGACACGCCGCATATTTTAATCTCCTCTAGGCCTGTGGCTGGAACAGGCCGACTTTCATGTCAGTCACATTATATACCACTTCGCCATCGGCTTTCATAACGCCATCAGCAACTGCCAGCTTCAGCTTGCGCAATATCAGGCGTTTTATGTCAATCTGATAAGTCACTTTCTTCACAGCAGGCGTAACCATTCCAGAAAGTTTCACTTCGCCCACGCCGAGTGCGCGGCCCCGCCCTGGCTCTCCCAGCCACCCCAGAAAAAATCCAGTGAGTTGCCACAGAGCGTCCAACCCCAAGCAACCCGGCATTACGGGATCACCCTGAAAATGGCAGGCGAAAAACCAAAGATCAGGTTTAATATCAAATTCGGCCACTATATGGCCAAGACCATGGGCACCGCCCTTTTCTTCCACATGGGTAATGCGGTCAAACATCAGCATGGGCGGCAGGGGAAGTTGCGCATTGCCGGGGCCAAACAGTTCACTGCGGCCACAGGCCAAAAGATCATCATAAAGAAATCTAGATTTCCGCTCAGTCATTCCGGCCCCGTCTTTTTATGCACTAATATTGGCTAAAAGCCTCAAAATCATACAGTTTGGGATGATATTGCACAAATCACCCTCAAAAGACTATACTGAATTCGAATTGTACTCAGCGATGTTGAAAATGAATGCACCTGGCATGATTGCGGAGAAATTGCGCGCCGTGGGTTTAAGGCCCACCCGGCAACGCTTGGCTTTGGCAAAAATCCTGTTTTCAAGTGGCGACAGGCACGTGTCGGCGGAAGATTTACACCGGGAAGCCTGCACTGCAAAGGTGCTGGTGTCAGTGGCGACAGTCTATAACACGCTCAATCAATTTACGGCGGCCGGACTTTTGCGCGAAGTGGCCATTGAGGGCGACCGCAGTTTTTTTGATACAAACACCTCCAACCATTTTCATTTCTACAATGAACAAGAAGGCAGGCTTTTTGATATCGGAACGGAGAACCTTGAGATAAGGGGCTTGCCTGCTGCGCCCGAGGGCACGGAAATAGACCGTATTGATGTTATTGTTCGCCTAAAGAAGCGCGGAAACTAGTTGACAGTTTCTCCGGGATAGACACCCCACAACATTTCCTGCTGTACGTAGCCTTCGTAGCCGCCGGCTGAAATTTCGCACCATTTGCCATCACAATTTGCAACATCGCCCATGGCACCTGCGGCGAGTTGGGCCTGAACGGAGCTTGCCTTGTTGGCTGCGGAATGAAGCTGGGTCATTTGCTGGCCGCGCCAGGGGGCCACAACCGCCGTCCGCTTTCCGGCCAGCATGCTTTGCAGAATCCAGCCTTCCTCGCCCTCGCTGTCACGGATGCGGCGCCAATTTTCGAATTCTGCGACGATTTCCACGGGCAGGCCCTTGCGCTGGAAAACCCAGGCAACGGGGTGATCACTTGAGGGACCGCGGCGCACATTCACCTTTTCGGCCTTGAGCGACACAAAGCGCGGCACAGGAAGGCCGGAAGGGCCGAGGCTCGCGTTTTCAGGCGAAATTGAAGCTGTTACGGTTGGATCTGAAGCTGTCTTGGCCTGTGAATCAAACTTGGGGCCCAAAAGTGACCAAACGACCCCGCCTGCAACAGCTATGCAGGTGAAGGCTAACAGGGCGGACCCCATCCGCCTTTTTCCCGAAGTATCCTTCGCCATGATTCCCAGCGTTCCCTATTGTAGCGGCAGGCATGATGAGTCTACATCATACATATGAAACTGCAACATTTGACCCATAACACGATTGGCCACCCTGGGTTAATTTTATGTCAATTTTCGAACACTGGAGCGCCTTCCCATGAGTAAGCACAAGCCCGTCGTTGTCGTTACGCGCAAGCTGCCCCAAGTGGTTGAAACGCGGATGATGGAACTTTTCCAGACCAAACTCAATGCGACCGATCAGGCCATGGGCAAGGCCGAACTCATTGAGGCG
>CAZAMS010000008.1:0-4855 GCA_964486305.1 uncultured Aestuariivirga sp. | reverse complement strand
AATGCACACGTCTGTTTTGGATCCTCCCATTTTCATTTCAGAGTACTCGTGTCGCGGGGTGGCTTTCTTCGGAGACCACTTTCGTAAAGGGGTGGGCGGCGAAAGGTTGCTGCCGTTCACCCCTCTTTTTTTCCAAGGCGTTTAAATTCGCAATAGGACTATAAACGTTAAGTTGAAATTAATCCTAAGGCATCTCAGAGGCCCTTGGGCGGGAATCTGCCCTCCCCGGCTACACCCCTAGCGCACCCCTACGCAAACTGGCTGTAGGGTGCTCCCAATAAGTTTAAAAGCCTATCTAGAGCTTATAGTCCTATCGCTTGTTGGATGGGAGCGCTAGGCGACCAATGCGCTGATGCCGTCAATGATGAACTGCACCGCAAGGGCTGCGAGAATGATGCCGAGCAATCGCGAAATCACAGCACGTCCGGTGATGCCCATGGTTTTGGATATGCGCTCGGCCAACAGGAAGCTGATATAGCAGGCCAGCATGACCAAAGCTGTCACGCCGAAGAGGCCAACCAAATAATTGACTTGGCCTCCGGATTTCCCGGCAAGCAGAATCATCGCGGTAATGGCGCCGGGCCCGGCAATGAGCGGAATGGCAAGGGGAAACGCCGCAATGTTTTTGACATGATCAACACTTACCGCCGTATCTGCAGTTGCCTGCAGTCTTTGGCTGCGCCGGTCAAACACCATTTCTGCCGCCGCCGACAGAAGCAGCAATCCGCCAGCGATGCGGAAGGCCGAGAGCGAGATGCCGAGAAGCTCGAGAAGTTTTGCCCCGCCAAGTCCCGCCGCCACCAGGATGCAAAAGGCTATGATGGAACCGCGAAGTGCCACTTCGCGCCTGTCTTTTGGTGTCAGGTTGCTCGTCAGCCCGAGGAATATGGCGCTGAGAAAAATGGGATCGGCCACAACAAGAAGCGTGGCGAGCGCTGAGGTCAAAAAATCAATCATGCCCGTACGCTAACACACTTCTGCCCCTTGGCAATTCAGTGGTGGGGCGCATCCACCAGGAATTCGATGTCGATGGTTCCGGCATGGCGGAACATCAGGCGGGCAGGGTAGGGCCCCACGTCGGCCTCCAGACTTTTCGGAATGTTGCTGAGAAACAGGCACCATTCATGGCGGTGCAGGTCAAGTGTGGCGCCAGGCGCAATTGCCACTTCGGAAGGTGCGCTGATGTCATGCTCGTGGCTTGCGACACGAAGCAGCCGCGTATTGCGTGCGATGGCGATGTCAGCACCGAGAAAATATTCGGTCTCAGAACCATGGTTGATAATCGTCACATGGGCACAGGTGCAATCCGAGTTTGCCTGCGGCACCATGATGGCGGGATGCACGATTTCCAGATTGCCAATGCGGTATGAATGCGCCTGTGCGGCGTTGCCGGCAAAAAGCAGGAGAGCAATGGTGATTGCGGTTCTCATGGACAACTCCATAGCACAAGAGCGGTGGTACCGCTCTTGTGCCAGATCAATTCTACTGTACCGGAACCATGAGATGTTGATACGGCGTGCCACCCCACATCACATAGGGTCGTGTGGTATCGGGCTTCTCTTCCTTTGTAGGATAAGCTGACAACGTGTCGCCGAAGTTCACGATCATCACATGCGGACGGTCCATAATCCAATCGCTGCCTTCCGGAGGCTTGATCGCGAATGGATCGAGGTTGCTCTGGGCTGGACCACCCATCAGCATGTATATAAAACCAGTCTTGCCTTTCGGCGGTTCGGTTTTGCCCATCCACGCCATTGCCCATTCCATTGCATTGGCGTCACCACACATCGGATCTGGACCGGGCGTGGCCGGATCGTCAGGCGTGCACCAGAATCCGTTGCTGCCTTCGCGCAGAGTCTTCATTGAGCCGTCGGACTGCGGGGCATAGACCGCCGCTCCTTTGGAGACTCCCGCTGGTGCTGCCGATTCGGCGCTTATTATCAGGTCGGCGTCGCCGCCGGCGCGCGCCAATTGCGTAGTAGGCAGACACATTGCACACACGCTGGCTGTCAGTATTACAAATTTTTTCATGATAATTCTCCCTAGATTGGTGTCAGTCACTGCGCGAAATCAGCCGTCCCAGGCTTGCACGATCATTTGCTTGACTATGCCGTTGGGGCCAAGCTCAGCCATCATCGAGGCACAGGACGAAAGCGGGGTTCACGGACACCACCTGAAGCGGGTCAACAAACCCTAGCAATTGGCACTTACCTATTGGTAAGTAACTTGTCAACTAGTAGATAGAATTGTAGATAGAATTGTAGGATTAATTGTTCGGGAACCGCGATTCGACGAATTTCAGGAAGCACCTTGTGGACCAAAAATCCGACACCATTCACACCCTGCAACAGATTTTGGATATCGCCCAGCGGCTTGTCCAAACCCGCGGCTTCAATGCTTTCAGCTATGCCGACATCGCCAGCACCTTGAATGTTTCCAAGGCGAGTCTGCACTATCATTTCGCCTCGAAGGCCAAGCTCGGTGTCAGTCTCATCGAGCGTTACGAGGTTGAGTTTGAAAGATTGCTTGGCGGAATTGATCTCGGCGATGGTGGCGCAGCATTGAAGCTGCAGCGTTACGTCTTGCTTTATGCCCATGTATTGGCCGATCAGCGCATGTGCCTGTGCGGCATGCTCGCAGCCGAGTTTGAAACCTTGCCGAAAGCCATGCAGACAGCGCTGGATACCTACTTTGCATTGAACGAGCGCTGGCTTGTGAGCGTGCTTGAAGAAGGCCGCAGCGGGGGCACGCTGCATTTCAACGGCCCGGCTTCCGAAGCCGCCCAATATATCATCGGCTCGCTGGAAGGCGCGATGATGATGGCAAGGTCCCACGGCGGCATGGCGCGCTTTGATGCAGCGACCCGGCGCCTGCTGGCGGATTTCGGAATCTAGCCCGTACGCTTGAGCGCCTGAATGGCGTTTTCAAGACCTTGAAGAAAACGTGATTTATCAGAGGGGGTGAACACCGGATTGTTTCCGCGCACTTCACCGGTTTCACGCAATTGGGACATGAGATCGCGCATGGCGAGTGCCATTCCAATGCTGTCTTCGCTGAACGGCTTTCCATTGTGGGCGATGACCTTTGCGCCTTTTTTGATCGCGCGCGAGGCCAGAGGAATGTCGGCGGTAATCACGACGTCTCCCATTTGCGCCTGTTCTGCGATCCAGTTGTCAGCGGCATCGGCACCTTCTGAAACAACAACGCGTTTGACATTGTCTCCAAACGGCAGCCGCATATGGGAGTTCGAAACATAATGAATGATCAGATTATGCCGGGCCGCAACCTTCGCGGCTTCTTCCTTCACCGGACAGGCATCCGCATCAACATAGATTTGCAAATGTTTTAACTCACCGTATTCGGCAGTTCGGATTCGCGCCGCGCGATAAAATCCTTCAGACCATCGGCAATGCCCTGGTCCATGGGAGGCTCTTCGTAAGCGGCAAGCATCGCGGCGGCTTTTTCGCGTCCCCTCGCGTCATGATCTTTGGCACCTTCAGCATACCAGTGCTCGAAGGGATTGAAGTCCATGACCGTTGGCATGAAGAAGGCGCTTTCGAAATGTTCAAGCGTGTGCTTGGTGCCAAGGAAATGTCCGGCCGGCCCCACTTCACGAATGGCGGCCATTGCTTCCTTGAAATCATCAAAGGACGGGCCTTGCGCATACTTATACCAGCCCTGGAGCTGCTCGGCGTCGGTCACGAATTTAGAAAACCCGCAGCACAGGCCCGCCTCCAACCATCCCGCCACATGCCAGATGTAGTTGGCCCCCGCCAGGATCGCCGCATGCATCAGCATGTTTGATTCATAGCCTGCCTGTGCGTCATTGAGCTTCGAACCCACATGGAATCCGGACGTGCGCCACGGCAGTTTGTATTTCCGCGCCAGTGCGCCCATCACAAACATCATCTGGGCCGCTTCCGGCGTTCCGCCCATGGGGGCTCCGGTTTTCATATCAACCGTCACCATGAACTGTCCGTAGATTTGCGGACTACCCGGGCGGATAAGCTGGGTGAAGGCAACGCCCACCAGGGCTTCCGCATTCACCTGAGCAACAGCACCAATTGAGGAGGCAGAGGTTGAGGCCCCGCACAGCGCAAATGGTGCGAGGATCAGCGGCTGATTATGCCGCGCATAAACCTTCATGGCATCCAGCATCGTCGCATCCCACACCAGCGGCGAATTGCAGTTGGTGATCGACACCACCACGGTGTTGTCCTTCACGTAGTCGTCGCCAAACACGATGCCTGCCATCTTCATCACGTCCTCCGCCCGCTCCTCCGCTGTGACACTTCCCATGAAGGGCTTGTCGGAATGCTTGAGAGCCGAATGAATGATATGGAGGTGCCGCTTGGGAACCGGAATTTCCATGGGCTCGCAAATGATCGAGCTTGAGGAATGGAGCGCTGGCGACATGTAGGCCAGCCTGTGCAGGTTGTTGAGATCGGCGAGCGAGCCATAGCGCCGTTCGCCGTCGAGGCCGCGCACGTAAGGTGCCCCATACATCGGCACAAACACCGTGTTCTTGCCGCCAACTTTCACTGTGCGTTCCGGATTGCGGGCATTCAGCGTGAATTCCGGCGGCACCTTTGAGACGAGGTTCATCAGCATCGCACGGTCAATGCGCACCCGCGTGCCCATAACATCGGCCCCTGCGGCCTTCCACATGGAAATGGCCTCATCATCGCGGAACTCGCAGCCGACTTCTTCGAGGATTTTCATGGACTCATCGTGAATGAGTTCCACCGCCTCGTCGGGCACCATCTGGTAGGTTGGAATGCTGCGTACAAGCGTAGGAAACGACGCCATGGGAACCGCACGCAAGGCTCTCCGGCCTTCGCGCCCGCCGCTCCGC
>CAZAMS010000007.1:0-7720 GCA_964486305.1 uncultured Aestuariivirga sp. | reverse complement strand
ATCCCTTTGAATCTGAGTCGCAAGTCCCTTTTTGGAAGGGAGTACAATTATTCTGCGTCCTTGCTTTTGACGCCCTTGATTTTTGCTTCACGCAGATGGAGGCCGGCGCGGGTGCCTTTGATGTCTTCGGCCTTGGCCAGGTCATAGGTGCGTTTGCGAAGCTCCATGACCAGTTCATTGCGGTCTTCGATATGGGCGATTTCACTGAAAGGGACAGGCCGCCCGACGCGTACATTCAAACCGGTGCCGATGCGCCGTGCGGTTTCGCGAAAAACAAGTGAAAGCCTGAGCGTTAAGCTCAAGTGGCTTGCGAGCTGGAAAAGCCTGCTGTTTTGGCCGGTGAAAAAAATCGGAACGACTGTTGCTTTCGACATGCGCAGGAGCTTTGCGGTAAAGGGCGCCCAAGGGAGATCGACGGCTTGCCCCTTCAAGGGTTTTTCTGAGGTGGCAACACCACCACCAGGGAAAATCCCCACGGCATGGCCGTCGCGCAACCAGCTTTGTGCGGCAAGGCGAGAACTCACATTGGTTTCGCGGGTGGGTGCAAAAGCCACCGGCAGGAGATTGTTGGCGGCACCCGGGGCCTGGCACAACACATCATTAGCCAGAACCTTGGTATCGGCCCGCACCTTTGTGGCAAGCCAGGTCAGGGTGATGCCATCCATGACGCCGCAGGGATGGTTGGCGATGAACAGCACGGGGCCGGTTTTCGGCGTGAGCGCCAGTTCCGCCTCATCATACATGACGTTGAGTTTCAGCAGGCGGATCGCGGCGTCGAAAAAACTCTCGCCGCCCGCCACGCTTTTCTGGTGCTGGAAATAAAGCTTCTTGAGCTTGCGCTGGCCGCCCATCTTCTCGATGGCCTGGATGACGGCGCGCTGCAGGGCGGGCTGGTCGGAGGTTGAATAGGAAAAGCGCACCGGTTTGGACTTCGTTGGATGGGCCGGGGTTTTCGACATGGCGCTGCTGGGCAATCCAAAAGGCGTTGGCTGGATATTGCCGCTTATATGCTCTATTGCGCGTCTGCCAAAGGAGAAGTTCATGTTCAAGCTCTATGCCCGGCCAAATGCCGGTTCAACCGCGGTTGAGGCCCTTCTTGCCGAATGCGGCGCTGCCTTCGAAATCATCGACATTCTCCGTGGCCCCGATGGAGCTGTTCCGCGGAGTTACCTGCAAATCAATCCCCGGGGCGAAGTACCAACTCTCCGCCTGGCGGATAACAGTATTATGACAGAGAGCGCGGCCATGATGATCTACTTGGCGGACCTCCACCCGGTGGCAGGCCTTGCGCCGCCTGTGACTTCGCCGGACCGGGCCCGTTATCTGCGCTGGATGCTTTACTTCGCCACGGGCGTCTACATGGCGGATTTGCGCATGTATTTTCCGGCGCGCCATTCTACCGATGCGGGCCATGCCGACGCCATCAAGGCCAAGGCGATAGGAGATATGGAGCGGGACTACGACATCTTCGCCGAGGCGCTGGGCGAGGGGCCATTCATTCTCGGCCAATCGATGAGCGCGGTTGATATCTATGCGGCCATGCTGGTGAGCTGGGCGCCGGACGTGACGCAGCTTTTTGCGCGCCATGCTAACATCAAAAAACTTTATGACCTGGTGGCGGCGCGACCCAAAATAGCCAAGGTCTGGGCGCGAAACGAAATGCCTAGCGCGCATTCCGCTTAAGTGAAATCACTTAAGCGAAAAGAATTCGCGCCAGATTATTAACCTGGAGCATGTTGTTATCGGCAAAGTCGTACAACTTTGCCGCAACATGCTCTAGGCAGCTTCTTCCTTGGGCGTGCCCAATCCCAGCACACGGCAGATGGCGTAGACCAGATCGGCGCGGTTGAGGGTGTAGAAGTGGAAGGCGTTGACGCCTTCGCGGCGCAGCGCCTCAACCTGTTCGGCGGCAACGATGGCGGCCACGAGATTGCGGGTTTCGGGGTCTGCGTCGAGGCCGGCAAAGCGGCGGGCGAGGTCAGGCGGGATATGGGCGCCGCACTTGGCGGAAAATTCGCAGACGCGGGCGAAGTTAGTGATCGGCAAAATTCCCGGCACGAGTTCAATGTCGATGCCGCGGGCAAAGATCCGGTCGCGCAGGCGCAGGAAGAATGCGTTGTGGAAAAAGAATTGCGAGATGGCGCGGCTGGCGCCGTGTTCGGCCTTGTCGGCCATGAAGGCCAGGTCTTCTTCGATGGACACTGATTCCGGGTGGCGTTCGGGATAGGCGGTCACGGAAACTTCAAAATCTGCGATGGCGCGAATGCCGCGGACGAGATCGGCGGCATTTTTGTAGCCTTGTGGATGGGGCTCAAAGCGTTTGCCGACGCCGCCCGGTGGATCGCCGCGCAGTGCCAATATGTGGCGTACTCCCGCATCCCAGTTCTCTTTTATGACAGTGTTCACTTCGTCTTTTGATGCGTCCACACAGGTGAGGTGGGCCACGGGCTTGAGTTTGGTTTCGCTGTGAATGCGTTTGACCGTATTGAGCGTGCGATCACGCGTGGTGCCGCCAGCGCCGTAGGTGACTGAGACAAATTTTGGATTGATTGTTTCAAGCCGCTTCAACGTGCGCCAGAAGGCTTCTTCAGCGTCCCCCGGTTTTGGCGGGAAGAATTCAAATGAGACGGTGAGTTTTTTGCCATCGGGCGTTGTGTCAGTCATTGAGCCTTTGGCTCCAGGTCAATGGAATGTTTCGCGTGTATTTGAAATGCATGTGTTGCCTTGGGGACACCGAGCCAGACTGAAACAGTAAGACCTGTTTGTTCTTTCAGCCAAGGTGGTGGCAGGAGTTCGTGTTGTTGCAAGGTGAGCCCCGCGCGATTGAACCAGCCGGTGATTTGTTCGGTTGAGATTCCAAGGCGGCGGTGGGCGTGTTCACTGCGCAGGGATTCGAGTTCATGGGGCGCGAAATCAACAATCAGCAGGCGTCCCTCGGGATGAAGAATGCGGCGCGCTTCGATCAAAGCACGGGTGGGTTCGTCGAGATAATGCAGGACCTGATGGATGACGACGAGATCAGCGGCGCCATTGGCAAAGGGCAGGGCGTAGATTTCGCCTTGCCTCACCTGGGCATGGCGCAGGGTCTTTTTTTCCAGATTTGATCTGGCAATGGCCAGCATCTCGCGGCTTGAATCAATGCCGATGGCCTGATCGGCTTGCGGTGCAAAGAGTTCCAATACACGCCCCGTTCCGGTGCCGAGGTCCACGAGGGTTTTGACGCGCGCTTTACCAAGAATTGTTTGCATGGCGTTTTCGACATCTTCTTCGCGGATGTGAAGCGAGCGGAGTTTTTCCCAGTTGGCGGCATTGTTGCTGAAGTAGCTTGCGGCCAATTCGGCGCGCTGGGTTCTTATGGCTTCGAGGCGGGAGAGATCGCGGGTGAGCGCACTGTCGTGGGCGGGCAACATGTCAACGATGGCGCGGGAGAGGGCACCTCCCAGTCCTTCTTCGCGCAGGCGAAAGAGCACCCAATTGCCTTCCTTGTGGCGCGAAACCATGCCGGCTTCGACCATGAGCTTGAGGTGGCGGCTGACGCGCGGCTGGCTTTGACCCAAGATTTGGGTGAGTTCGCTGACATTGAATTCGCCGTGGGAAAGGACAAAAAGGATGCGCACGCGGGTTGATTCCGCGACGGCCCTTAATCCCACAAGCAGCTCGTCCATTCCACAACTCCTCTTGATTAGACATAAACATATCTTTATATGCTTTTCAATGACTGTTTAAGCTGCGGAAGTTGAAAACTGTTTATTGAGTTTCCATATTGCGTGCATTGGCCTTGCTTTTTCCTTAGTTTCAAGGCGTATTGGGCAGAAATTAGCAGACGCTTGGAGCGGGCTCCGTCAAGTTGTTTGGAGGTTCTATGATAGGCACGATAAACCGCAAGTTCAGTCGGCGTGAATTTGCGGCTTTGCTTTTGGGAGCGGCCCTTACCGGTGGCGTGAGCCGCGTCTCGGCAGCAGTGAATCCTGCCGAGGGCTATGTTGGCAGAATTGCCAATGAAGTCATGTCCCTGGCAAACAGTGGTGCCAAGGGCACGGCGCTGCGCGGAAGATTTGCATCCGTCTTGAACCGTTACGTAAATCTTCGCACCATCGCCAATTTCGCCCTTGGGCCTTATCAGAAGCAGCTGCGCGCAGGCGACAAGAACGAATTCTACGCCCTGTTCAACAATTATGCGGCGGCCCTGTTCGTCTATTATGTGGATGACTTCAAAGGCTCTGACCTGCAAATTATTTCCACGTCCAAACAGGGGAGTTTCATCACTATTACAAGTGCAATTGTCCAAAATGGCGGTGGGCGCGAGCAGGTCAAATGGCGTCTTGTGCCCGCGGGCGGCGGTTACAAGATCAGTGACATCAATATCAAAGGCGTGTGGCTGACGATTGCGACGAAGAAGCGCTTTAGTGACGTTCTCAATCGCTCCAAGGGTGATTTTGAAGTGCTCTTTGCGGAATTGCGGGAAGCGGAGACTTGGTGATTACGGCAAATTGGTTTATGAGCGCGTTTAGAAACCGTTAACCACGTTTGCCCGACTAGTTTCTTTGGAAAACTCGAATCATGATTACGCGTCGCGCCCTTTTGGCCTTCATTGCTGTTGCTTCAATTTCGCCTGCTTTTGCGGCTGAGCATCCCTCAATCACGTTCATGAAACGTTTTGGCAAAGATATGCTGGCAGCCCACCGCCTGGGAACCGTGAGCAAGTTTGCTGGTGTCATCGAAGCCTATGCGGATGTCGCCGGAATTTCCAATTATTCCCTTGGCCAATACAAGCCCAACCTGCGCGCCAACCAGCGGAACAGATACTATCAGGGCGTTGTGACTTTCATGTCGCGCTATTTTGCCGAGCAATCGCGCGAATACCGCGTGGCAAAATATGAGATTGGGGAGGCAACGGTTGATGACAACAAAGACGTTATCGTTGCCAGCAAAATCTATCTTCTTTCTGGCCAAACCTACCATGTGCATTGGAAGCTCAAATGGACGGGCGGGAAATATAAGGTTGCCGACGTCAAGGTTATGGGTTTTTCACTGACCTATTTGCAGCGCGGCCTGTTCACCTCATATATTTCCAAACGCAAGGGTGATGTGAGCCAATTGGTGGCAGTACTTACCCGTTAAGGCGAAGTATGTTCCCCAACAGTTGCAATTTCCGCGTTGCGGGGGCATATCACGCCCATGGAACAGGAACTCATAAAACCAGATGTCGCCCCCAAAGGATCTTCTCAGGCCTTTAGTCCGCTTGGCTGTTTTATTGCGGCGGCGGGTGTAACTTTATTGGCGCTTTGCCTGTGGGGTGCGGCGGCGCTGACGACGATCTGGGCGTTTTCGAAACTTTTCGGTTTCCCTGAGATGTTGACCTATGGCCTTATGGCCCTTGGCCTTATTCCCGCTATTATTGCAACGATCTGGACCGGCGGGCGGGCCTGGCATGTGGAACGCAGGCTGGCCCAGCATCAGGATATTGATGTCCCTGTATTCAAGCTTCTGCACTATTTCAAAAATATCTGATTGGCCCTTATACCAGCCTGCGAATCCTTTAAACTCAGCAGAATATGTCGATATGGACCCGCATTAACGAGGCGCTTGCCCTCGTTGGAGATTCGATTGGCAGCTTTCTTGCAAAGCTGGCCAAGTCGCGGACGACTGCGCCTGAGAAATCCCTTGGCTTTACGATCGGGATGATTGCGCTCGGTGCAAAGATGGCGAAGGCGGACGGCATTGTTACTGGCGACGAGGTGACGGCTTTTAAGCAAGTGTTCCATGTTCCCCAGTCTGAGCTTGCCGCCGTTGCACGGGTCTTCAATTTGGCAAAGCAGGATGTGGCGGGCTATGATTCCTATGCGCGCCAGATTGCCCGGCTTTTTCATGCGAAAGCCGCAATTCTTGAAAATGTGATGGACGGGCTTTTTCATATCGCCAAGGCGGACGGCACGCTTCATCCCGCAGAACTGGTCTATCTGGAAAACGTTGCGCAGCATTTTGGTTTCAGTGCCCATGATTTTGCGCGCATCAAGGCGCGCCATGCGGGCGCTGGAGCTGATGATCCCTATCTGATTTTAGGAATGGACAGGACCGCAGGACTGGCAGCAATAAAGGTGCGCTACCGAAAACTGGTGCGTGACAACCATCCGGACAAGCAGATTGCAGCAGGTGTGCCGGAAGAAATGGTGCTGTTGGCGACAGACCGGTTGGCGCGAATAAATGCGGCCTACGAGCAGATCGTAAAGGAGCACCAATTGTGACCCGCTCGGCGTTTGCTTCGACGTTTCTGCCCTCGCCAAATATTGAATCGCGGCGGAATGGTTGCAAGCCGGATATGCTCATTCTGCACTATACCGGCATGGATGATGCCAGGGCGGCGTGCCGTTGGTTGTGTGACCCTGTATCCAAGGTCTCATGCCACTATCTGGTTGATGAGCGCGGGGCTATTATCCAGATGGTGGATGATAGCATGCGGGCCTGGCACGCGGGTGTTTCTTCATGGAAGGGTGATGAGGATATCAATTCCCGTTCCATCGGAATTGAAATTCATAACCCCGGCCACACGGCTGGCTATCCCGACTTTCCTGAGGCGCAAATACTGGCGGTCATTGCCCTGTGCAAGGATATTACCGCGCGTCATGCAATTCATCCTACCCGCGTGCTCGGCCATTCGGATATTGCGCCAATGCGCAAGATTGATCCGGGCGAAAAATTTGATTGGGCGCGGTTGCATGCGGAAGGTGTTGGCCATTGGGTGATGCCAGAACCGATTGGCGGTGGAACATTTCTGCAATTAGGTGATGAGGGCCAGGCGGTTGAAGCACTGCAAGGCATGCTCAATCTTTATGGTTACGCGACCGAGATCAACGGCGTGTATGACGTTTTCACGCAAGCAACGGTTCGTGCCTTTCAGCGCCATTTCCGTCCTTCACGCGTTGACGGTATTGCGGATTCTTCGACAGTAATCACGCTGCATCGTTTGCTGCAAGGACTGGCGCAGGTTTAAGGTTTTTTGCAAACATCGAGCAAGCTTGGGAAGTCGGCCTCGCCCAAGGGGAACACATTGTTGCTTGTGCCGACTTTTACGGCAAAATGATTGGCCTCCAGCAGGGCTGAAAATACCGGATCGGCAGTTTTCAATTCTGCTTCAAGGCTGATTGTTGCAGCTTGTTCATTCACCGAGGTTTTGCCTTTGAGAGGATAGATCTTGGACGCTATCTCCAGCTTGATGTCCACGCTTGCCGCAGGCTTGAGACTGTGGTCTCCTTCCGGGACATAGATCTTCACGATGCCGGATTTCAGGGTGCACCAAAAGCTTACACCCACATCATCGGTTTCGGGGACGCCAAAGACGAGATAGGCCTCCTGATCAGTGTGGTCGAGGTTCCATACGCGTTCCTGTGCTAGCGCCAGGGTCGGTCCAAGCGCAAGGATGGTCAGGATTATGAGCAGGCGCAAGAGCATGAATTTCACCTTAGCCTGCTTTCCACGAGGGCGGTATTGCCATGGCAGGGGCAAAAGCGGTTTTTGTTGACCTCGAGGGCGGGGCGGAATAGGTCAGGGGCGTCAGTCGGCTGGATGGCCGCTCCCGCTGGGCCCGAAAGGGTGCGGGGGAGGAAAGTCCGGGCTCCACGGAAATACGGTGCCGGGTAACACCCGGCGGGGGTGACCCCAGGGAAAGTGCCACAGAAATTAGACCGCTCGCGGATTTATCCGCAGCAAGGGTGAAACGGTG
>CAZAMS010000006.1:0-1798 GCA_964486305.1 uncultured Aestuariivirga sp. | reverse complement strand
GATCAAGCAGCGGGGCTTCCGAGGCGTCAATATCTTCCTTCGTCATGGCTTCGGTGCTACATCCGAAGCGCCAAAATATTTGTCGAAATCATTACTTTTGGATGGAGAAGCAGAGCCGATTTCATTCTTGAGTGCGGTCATCGGATTGCCGACCTTAAGCGCCTGCAAATCCTTCTTCACATCATCAAGGCCCGCGTCCTTCATGGCCGAATCCACATGGCCCTGAAATTCCCGCGCCATGCCGCGCATCTTGGTCATCATCCGGCCAAAGCTGCGCAGGACCTTGGGCAGGTCCTTGGGCCCAATCACGATCACCGCAATCAGGGCAAGAACAAAAAGTTCGGAGTAGCCGACGCCAAAGTCAAACATGGAACCTCTTGAAGGTTAGCCTTTGACTTTCTTTGCAGGCGGCTTGACCACCTCATCAGCGGTCTTCTCAAGCGTCTTCACCTCTTCAGCGACCTCTTCAGCGGGATCATCCGCAAGGCCCTTCTTGAAGCTCTTGATGCCCTTGGCCCCATCGCCCATCAAATCCGACACCTTGCCCTTGCCGCCGAATACCACCAGTACGACCACCAGCAAAAGCACCCAGTGCCACCACGAACCGAAACCCATCACAAAACTCCTGAAAATACCTTGTTCAATTTGGCGCGCACTATCGCAGAAAGCCTTCGCTCCCGCAACAAATGCCAGTCATTAACTCAAATGCTGTCTGGAGCAGGCTTTGTAAAGGTTAAAACGTGATCGTGATCAACGCGGAAATGGGCCGTTTCACCCTTTTGCGGCGCAGGCCCCGTAAGCAGGACGCCCAGGGGTTCCTCCAGACCATTAAATTGCACCAACAGGCGGGTTTTATCGCCAAGAAACCGCGCCTCCAGTACATAACCTTCCGTGCCCGCTCCCGCATTGGCAAGCGTCATGGCCTGGGGCCGGATTATGACCAGGACCTCCGCACCATTGGCAAAGGCTGCGGCGCTGAAGATGCCAAGAGGCGTTTCAACATTGCCGTTCTTAACGCGGCCAGCAATTTCATTCACGTCGGAAAAGAAACGCGCTACCTGCAGGTCGGCAGGCTTGTTAAAGAGTTCCGTTGAGGTGCCAGTCTGGATGAGGCGCCCTGCCCGCAACAGCAGAATACGGTCGGCAAAATCCATGGCTTCAACGGGATCATGGGTAACCAGCACGCAAGTTGCCCGGGTTTCCTTGAGCAGCGCCAAAGTTTCTTCTCGCACGGTTTCGCGCAGGCGTTGATCCAGCCCGGAAAACGGCTCATCCATCAGCATCACCTGGGGCCTGGGCACAATGGCCCGCGCCAGGGCTACGCGCTGTTGTTCACCGCCCGACAAGGAACTGGGATAGCTGTAGCGGAAGCTGGCAAGCCCCACCCGCTCCAGCGCATGCTCGGCCACTTTAGTTGCTTCCTTTCGGCTCAGGGCATTCAGTCCGAAGGACACATTTTCGATAACAGTGAGATGGGGAAACAGCGCAAAATCCTGAAACACCAGACCCACGTTGCGCCGCTCCGGCGGCACAAAGCCTGAAGGCCCGTCAACCTCGTCATCATCCAGCAGCACCCGTCCCGAAGTCACCTGCTGAATGCCGGCTGCAATGCGCAGAAGTGTTGTCTTGCCGCAACCCGATTGGCCCAGCAGGCAGGCGATCTCGCCCGCCTGCAATTCAAAGCTCAGATTCTTTAAAATTTCGGTGGAGCCGATGCTGCAGGAGACATTTTCAAAGGCGAGCTTGCCCGCAAACAAGGCACCCGCCGTGCCGCGCTGGCCCCAGCGCTGCCGCTCGG
>CAZAMS010000005.1:0-7357 GCA_964486305.1 uncultured Aestuariivirga sp. | reverse complement strand
GCCAAAGTTGCAGGCGCACGGGTGGTGTTCGTCGATGGGCATTATTCAGTTGAACACTCTCAGTTACAGAATGAAGACCTCACATCCCGTGTGAAAATCGACGAGCCCGTCATGCACATGAATGCTGCATTCGCCACCGACGGTGCGCGCTTGAAAATTTCAGGCACTGTTGACACGCCAATTGAACTCCTCTTCATCTCAACGAATGCCAAAGCCCGCACCATTGCCACGCACAATGTGATCGAGATTGAGAAGGGCTCTTCGGCAACACTCGTCGAAACCCATTTGGGTGAAGGGGCTTATCTCAGCAATTCTGTCACTGAAATCAGTGTCGGCGAAGGGGCACGGCTTGATCGCATTAAGGTGGAGCTTGAAGCCACCGAAGCTATTCACCTCAGCCACACCCATTTTACACTTTCAAAAAATACAGTGCTCAATGATTTCACCTTGACCTCGGGCGCTAAAACCAATCGCCAGAACGGAACCGTGGAATTCAAAGGGCAGGGAACTGACGCCAAGGTTTCCGGCGCCTACATGCTGGGCGGCAAGCAGCATGCTGACACGCGCCTCATGATTGACCACCAGGTGCCCCGTTGCACCAGTCGTGAACTGTTTAAGTGTGTGATGGACGACCATGCGCGGGGAATTTTCCAGGGCAAAGTGGTCGTTCAGCGGGACGCCCAGAAAACCGATGGCAAGCAATCAAGCCACGCGCTCCTGCTGTCTGAAACTGCCGAGTTCGACGCCAAGCCCGAGCTTGAAATTTTTGCCGATGATGTCGTCTGCGGCCATGGCGCTACATCCGGTGATTTGAATCACGACCACCTCTTCTACCTGATGTCGCGCGGCATCTCCGCAAGCGATGCCAAGTCACTGTTGATCGCCGCCTTCGTAGGCGAGGCCTTCGACGTAATCGTCCATGAGGGCATCAAGGATGCGCTGGTGAAATTTTCCCGCAAATGGCTCTCCGAGCACCGGAGGGAGGCGTGAACATTCCGTACCTCACCCTGATGTGCCCGCTGCGAGCGGGCCTCGAAGGGTCCGCCACAAGTTCCGTTGTTGGCCCTTCGAGACTCATTGCGTTCGCACCTCAGGGTGAGGATTTTTGTAATGCTTGACGTAGATAAAATCCGCAAGGACTTTCCCATCCTCGCCCGCGAGGTTTATGGCAAGCCTTTGGTGTATCTCGACAATGCTGCTTCCGCACAAAAGCCCAAGCCCGTGCTTGATGCCATCATGAAGAGCTACACCGAAGAATACGCCAATGTGCATCGTGGCCTGCATTTTCTTTCCAACGCTGCCACCCAGGCCTTTGAAGATGCCCGTGAAAGCGTGCGTCGTTTTCTCAATGCACCGTCCAAGGATCAACTGATCTTCACCCGCAACGCCACCGAAGCCATCAACCTCGTGGCCCAGAGCTTTGGCAATCTGGTGATCAATGAAGGCGACGAGATCGTTCTTTCCATCATGGAGCACCACTCAAACATCGTGCCCTGGCATTTCCATCGCGAGCGCCGGGGAGCCGTGATCAAGTGGGCGCCCATAGATGATGATGGCAATTTCCTCATTGATGAATTTGAAAAGCTGCTGTCGCCTCGAACGAAGATGGTTGCGATCACCCACATGTCCAACGCGCTGGGCACCATCGTTCCCGTGAAGGAAGTCATCAAGCTTGCCCATGCCTGCGGCATTCCCGTGCTGGTGGATGGCAGCCAGGCTGCCGTTCACATGGCCGTTGATGTGCAGGCGCTAGACGCGGATTTCTATGTCTTCACCGGCCACAAGACCTATGGCCCCACCGGCATCGGCATTCTCTATGGCAAGGCCGAACACCTGAACCGCATGCCGCCCTATCAGGGTGGTGGCGAGATGATCAATGAAGTCACGACCGAGAGCATCACCTACAACAATCCTCCCCACCGCTTTGAGGCCGGAACCCCGGCAATCGTCCAGGCCATAGGCCTCGGAGCAGCGCTGGACTACATGACGAGCATTGGCCTCGATAACATTGCCGCCCACGAAGCGACACTGAGAGACTACGCCACCCAGCGCCTGTCGGAGATCAATTCGCTCCGCATCTTTGGCCGTGCCAAGAACAAGGGCGCCATTGTGTCCTTCAACATGAATGGGGCCCATGCTCATGACGTGGCAACAGTCATTGACCGGGCAGGGGTGGCCGTGCGGGCCGGAACCCATTGCACCCAGCCACTCCTCCAGAGATTTGGCGTCACCGCCACCTGCCGCGCCTCATTCGCCATGTACAACACCCGCGAGGAAGTTGATAAACTGGCCGAAGCTCTTATCTCTGCACAAAGGATATTCCTGTGACAGACCTTGCAGCCGATAACGCCCCCAACCCCTCCGCCATCCCGGCCGATGAATTGGCCCGCATGACGGACGACATCGTGTCGGCCCTCAAGACCGTCTACGATCCCGAAATTCCCGTTGATATCTATGAGTTAGGCCTCATCTATAAGGTGGATATCGACGATGACCGCAACGTCGCTATCGACATGACGCTGACCGCTCCGGGCTGTCCGGTGGCGGGCGACATGCCGGGCTGGGTGGAAAACGCCGTTTCGACCGTGGCGGGTGTGGCCAGCGCCAAGGCGAACCTGGTGTTTGATCCGCCGTGGGATCATAGCCGCATGTCCGATGAAGCGCGCGTCGCGATGAATATGTGGTAGGATAGGAACATGGCCCTGGCAACTGCAAGACCCCGCCCGAAAGTGATGACGCTGACCGATGCCGCCGCGGCGCGGGTGCAGGCGATCATCGCCAGGTCGGATACGCCCGTCGTCGGCCTCCGCGTTGGCGTGAAGAACGGTGGCTGCGCCGGCATGGAATACACCATGGATTGGGCCACCGAGCAGAAGCCCTTCGATGAAGTGATCGAGGAAAAGGGCGTGAAGGTCCTGATCGATCCCAAAGCCATCCTTTTCCTGCTCGGCACCGAAATGGATTATCAAACGTCGGCGCTGAAGTCCGGCTTCACCTTCAACAACCCCAATCAAACCTCGGCCTGTGGCTGTGGCGAGAGCGTTCAGCTGAAACAGGCTGAGGCAACGGCTTGAGCGTTAGCGCCAGCTTCAAGGAATTTCTCATCGAACAAATGGCGGGCTTTGGCCCCGTCACCATCCGCGCCATGTTTGGCGGCGCCGGCGTCTATCACGATGGCCTGATGTTCGCTCTCGTTGATGATGAAGTGCTTTATCTCAAAGTCGATGAAACTAGCCGGAGCGCATTCGAATCAGAGAACTTGCCACCATTTGTCTATTCCATGAAAGGCGGCAAGAAGATCGACATGTCCTATTTTCGTAGCCCTGAACGCTGCCTGGATGATGCAGATGAAATGGCCCAATGGTGCCGTGTGGCTTATGGCGTGGCCCTGAAAGCCGCGGCGAAAAAGAAGTCCAGGAAATAACCCACCGCCCCTCGTCCTGAGGTGCTCGCGTTTACGCGAGCCTCGAAGGGTGAGAAACATGGAGTATGCCCCGTTTCAACCCTGTCAAATCTTAGGATCAGGATTTTCCGTGTTCACCTCGCCTTCCTGAATAATGATGCGGCCAGTAGACGCGGCATGTCGAAATTTGGCTGCGGCGACATAGTCCGGATCCGCCAGCCACGTCATTGCATGCTGTTTGCTCGGAAATTCCAGAATAACCATGCGTTCGGTGAAAGTCGCGCCTTCCGCCGTTGTTACCTCGTCCCCGCGCGTCAGGTACTTGCCGCCATACTTTTTCACTGTCGGTGGCGTGTGGTCCGTATATTTGCGGTAGGTTTCGGGGTCGTGGATATCCATCGTAGCGATGACATAGGCTGGCATTGCTTCTCCCCCTCGGATTGCAGCCTATTTCCGCAGCAAAAACGCGGGCATGTTGCCCTTGTGGAAGCCGCCCGCGTCAGGCGCGTCCTCAAGCTCCCGCTCGGGCCGTGGCCTGCGATGTTCCGGCTGGTGTACTGGCCTCACGTCCGGCACTGGTTTTACGGCAACAGGTTTTGCGGCGACGGGCTTTTCCTTGTGTTCCCTGTGATGGCTTGGTTTCTTGTGGCCACGGGGAGAACGGTGTTCCTTTGCAGGAGCTTCAGCGCTCTCGTCCACCATCCCAATATCAAAATATTCAATGTCCTTCTTGATCAGGGCCTCGATGGCGCGGAGATGCTTGGCTTCCTCGCGCGTGACCATGGTGAAGGCATGGCCCTCGCGCCCCGCACGCCCCGTGCGGCCGACACGATGCACATAATCTTCGGCGTGAATGGGCACATCGAAATTGAAAACATGACTCACTTCCGGAATATCCAGTCCGCGCGCTGCCACGTCAGAGGCGATGAGATAGGTCACTTCATTGTTGCGGAAGGCGGCCAGCATTTTCAGCCGCGCCGATTGATCCATGTCGCCGTGCAGCGCGCCCGCACTGAAGCCGTGCCGCTTCAATGATTTTTCAAGCAACGCCACGGTGGTCTTGCGATTGGCAAAAACAATGCCGTTTTTAATATTGGTCTGCGTGCGCAATAGAATGCGTAAGGCATCGCGCTTCTGTGCGGGATCATGGGGCACCTTCACCAGGCGCTGTTCAATGCTTGCCGGCGAAGAACTTGGCGCACTGGCTTCGATGCGAATGGGGTTGTGCAGAAACTGTGTTGTGAGCCTTTGGATTTCCGGCGGCATGGTGGCGGAGAAAAACAGGGTCTGCCGCGTAAAGGGCAGGAGCTTACAGATTTTTTCAATGTCCGGAATGAAACCCATGTCGAGCATGCGATCGGCCTCGTCGATGACCAGCATCTCAATGCCCGTGAGCAACAGCCCGCCACGTTCCATATGGTCCAGCAGGCGTCCCGGCGTGGCAATCACCACATCGGCGCCGCGATTGATCTTGGCGGCCTGCGGCTCGAAAGCCACGCCACCAATGAGCAGAGCAACGGTAAGCTTGTGCTGCTTGCCCAGGGTTTCGAAGGCCTCATGGACCTGCGCCGCCAACTCGCGTGTCGGTTCCAGAATGAGGGTGCGCGGCATGCGGGCCTTGGCGCGGCCCTTCTCCAGCAGGGTTAGCATGGGCAGCACAAAGGCCGCCGTTTTGCCCGAGCCGGTTTGCGCCAGTCCCAGCACATCCTTGCGCTGCAGGGCATGGGGAATGGCTTCCGCCTGAATAGTGGTAGGGGTGGTATATCCGGCAGCTGTAATAGCTTCGAGTACTTTGGGACTTAGTCCGAGCTCAGTAAAATTCATCTAGGGTTGAAAGACCGTTCTGGCGATTAATTAGTGGTGAGCGCCCGGGGCCGTTTCGCCACATCCGGGGGCGCGCTGATTGGGCCGGAAAATAGGGCTTTTCCAATTAAAGTCAAATTACTTGCGTGAAAGGGGTGAATCGGCGCGCTTTCCGCCTGGGTGGCTTCACCTAGGCGAAAGAATTCGCGCCAGATTAACAAATTTGGGCATGTTGTTTTCGGCAAAGTCATGCAACTTTCCCGCAACATGCCCGAAGAAAAGGGCGGGTTTGAGGCCCGCCCTTTGAGTTTGTTACGCTTGGGAGGTTACTAAACTTCACCGAGATACTTATCAAGCGCACCGCCGATAGCTCCGCCCACCAGGGGGGCGAGAATAAAGAGCCAAAGTTGCTGCCAGGCCCAGCCGCCTTCAATGACTGCCGACGCAATCGAGCGGGCCGGGTTGAGAGATGTGTTAGCCACTGGAATGCTCATGATGTGCATAAGGGCAAGCGTAAGGCCGATAGCGACGGGTGCTAGGTTACCAGCGCCATTGCCGCGCGTTACGCGACAGATCAGCAGTACAAATAGCGCCGTTTGAACGATTTCCATGGCCAAAGCGGCAATCAGGGGGTAGCCGCCGGGGGAATGCTCCCCATAACCATTGGCCGCAAAGCCAGCTGGAAGCGCTCCCTTGCTTGAAAGAATGAAAGCAAAAAACAGGGCGGAGGCGACGCCGCCAATAATCTGCGCGATCCAGTAGCCAATGACTTGCGATTTTTCGAACCGGCCAGCAGCGACGAGGCCGAGGGTTACGGCAGGATTGAAATGACCGCCTGAGATGGGCCCCATGGCATAGGCCATGCCCATGACCGCAATGCCAACTGCCAAAGCAACACCAAGACCCGCCGCATTGCCTGAAATAAGGGCAGCGCCGAGAACAGCGGAAACCAATGTAAATGTTCCAATCGCTTCCGCGATGAACTTGTTCGCCGTCATTTAGTCCCCCAGACCAAATTCTATTTCCCCTATTATGCCTGATTCGCAGCCAGCAGCACAACCTATCATTGTTTAGCTCTGGCGAAGTCTGGCCCTTTCAAAGATTTCGGATTTGTAGTTAGTATGTGTCTGTCATGAAATCGCTCACCATTCTGCCTCTCGCGGACACGCCAAATCTCATTGTGCGCGAGATTGAGTCCTATGACGCCAAAGCCTTTTCTGGCTTCATGACGCAGCCGCGCTACCAGCGCTACACCGCCATGCGCCTGCGCAGCGATGCCGAAGTTGCAGCCTTTGTGTTGCGCTCGGTTGCAAGACAGGGCGATGACCGCCGCAATGTTTTTCATCTCGCAGCCGAGGAGCGTTCATCCGGTGAGGCAATCGGCGACGGCTTCATGATCATGCAGCGGGACCGCACCATCGAGCTGGGCTGGGGCGTCCATCCGGCCATGTGGTCTTGCGGGTTTGGAACTGAAATTGGTACAGCACTTCTTGGCCTCAGTTTCGAGCGCCTGACCGCGAAAAGCGTCTGGTGCAAGGTCATGCGGGCAAATTCTGCTTCGGCAAAGCTGGCGCGCCGCATTGGCATGGTTCACGAAAAGCGCGTGGCGGGTTATGCGGTGGGCGACGGGCGCATTGAAGATGTCGATATCTATGCCATGACATCAGCCGAATATTTTGATCTCCCGTATTGAGGAGAACCCATGGCAGCACTTCCCCCAATTTGCGATTTCGGCTGGAAGGCACCGGGTTTCAGCCTGCCTGGAGTCGATGGCAAGGTTCATGCGCTGGAGGACCTTCGCGGACCTAAGGGCACGCTCATTGCCTTCATCTGCAACCATTGCCCCTATGTGAAAACCATTGCCGGACGGCTCGTGCGCGATGCAGGTGAGCTTCAAGGCCTTGGCGTTGCCACCGTCGCCATCTGCGCCAACGATGCAACAAGCCATCCCGAAGACGGCTTTGACAAGATGAAAGACTTCGCCCGGCAGCACGGCTTCACCTTTCCCTATCTGCACGATGCAACCCAGAAGGTGGCCCGCGCCTATGACGCAGTCTGCACGCCGGATTTTTTCGGTTTCAACGGCAAACTGGAGTTGCAGTACCGCGGGCGGCTTGATGAATCGAAAACCATGCTCGTGCCGAATGCCCG
>CAZAMS010000004.1:0-6327 GCA_964486305.1 uncultured Aestuariivirga sp. | reverse complement strand
ACGAAGCCGGAAAAAACCGGCGAGGTGGCGCGTCTTATTGCCCAAGCTTGGCGTAAATGCAATAGCAGGCTCAACCTTCTTGTTTTTTGGGACCATAGACCACCATGCCAGCCAGCCGTGACGAGCTTTTTCAACGATTTGCCGACCTTGGGATAACAACAACAACAAAGAATCACCCGCCCGTCTTCACCGTGGAAGAAGCCCAGCTGGTCCACGACGATATTCCCGGCGGCCATTGCAAAAATCTCTTTTGCAAGGACGAAAAGGGCGTTCTTTGGCTGATTGTCTGTCTTGAGGACTCGCGCGTGGATTTGAAAGCAGCACCTGCAAAAATCGGCTCACGGCGGCTTTCCTTTGGCAAGGCTGAATTGCTGATGGAAATTTTGGGCGTTGAGCCCGGCTCCGTTACCCCCTTTGGTCTCATCAATGATAAACATGCGCGAATCAATGTGATTCTTGACGCCCATATGATGGAAAGGGAAATCCTGAATTATCATCCCCTGAAAAATGATGCCACGACGACGATCCGTTCGGCGGATTTGCTGGCCTTCATCAGGTCTTGCGGCCACGAACCACGGGTTGTCGCAGTAGCCGATCCCGCATTGTAATTTGCTGTCAAAATCGCCATTTTACGGATTAAACATCAAACAGGCCCAAAATGAACGACATGATCATAGGACAAAATGCTGCTTCTGGGGCTCCCGCTGCTGAACTCATCAAGGATACCGATACCAAGGGATTTATGGCCGACGTCATTGAAGTCTCGAAGCGGGTTCCGGTTCTTGTTGATTTTTGGGCGCCCTGGTGCGGACCCTGCAAGCAGCTGACGCCGCTTCTTGAAAAGGTCGTGAAACAGGCCAACGGCAAGGTGCGACTGGTCAAAATCAATGTCGATGAGAATCAGCAGATTGCCGCCCAGATGCGGGTGCAATCCATCCCGGCAGTGTTTGCCTTTGTCGATGGCCAGCCCATTGACGGTTTTATGGGCGCCTTGCCCGAAGGCCAGATCAGGCAATTCATCGACAAGCTTGGCAACAAAGGTTCACTGGCAGAAGAAATTGCCACGGCCATGAAGGTTGCAGAAGAGGCGATGCAACGAAAGGATTTTGCCGAAGCCCAGAGCATTCTCGGCCAAATCCTGGGCGTTGATCCCAGCCATGTTGCAGCTCTTGCCAATTTTGCAAAATGCCAGATTGAGCTTGGTGATCTCGAAGGTGCAACTACGACACTTGGCCAAGTTCCACCTGACAAAAAAACCAACGCCGATGTCGTCAGTGCGATGGCGGCACTGGAGCTTGCCCTGCATCCCGTCGACACAAATCTGATCGGGGAACTGCAGAAGGCAGTGGCGGGAGCACCTGATGATTTCCAGAAGCGCCTCGATCTGGCCGTGGCGTTGAACGGCGCAGGCCAAAGGTCGGAGGCCACGGACCAGTTGCTCCATGTCATTCGCAAGAAGCGTGATTGGAATGAGGACGCGGCGCGCAAGCAGCTCGTGCAATTTTTTGAAGCCTGGGGTCCTAAGGATGAAATGACCCTGCAGGGCCGCCGCAAGCTATCTGCTATCCTTTTTTCGTGAGGAACCGTGAAATTCTTGAAAGACTATAACAAGCCCTCGGATTTGCCTGGGAAGCTTCCCGTCTTCCCGCTTCCCGGCGCCCTTCTCTTGCCGCGGGCCGATTTGCCGCTGAATATTTTCGAGCCCCGTTACCTTGAAATGATCTCGGACGCGTTGTCTGGAGAGCGTGTTATCGGAATTATTCAGCCTAAGGACGATAGCAGCGACGACGAGCGACCGGATTTGATGAAGGTTGGCTGTGCGGGAAGAATCACGTCCTACGCGGAAACTCCAGATGGCAGGATGCTAGTGACCCTGACCGGCATCAGCCGTTTTTCCATCAAGAGTGAAATAACCGCCACAACGGCCTACCGACAGGTCGTGGCTGACTTCAATCCCTTTGCGATTGATCTCGTGATGGATTTGGGTGCAGCCGAGGTTAATCGGCCAGCCCTGCTCACCGCCTTCAAGGATTACCTGAGCGCCAATAACATGAGTGCCGACTGGAGTGAGATCAACGCGGCCTCGACCGAGGTTCTGGTCAACACACTGTCACTTCTCGCGCCCTATCCCGCCAGTGAAAAGCAGGCCCTCCTGGAAGCGCCCGATTTGAAAACTCGGGCCGATGTGTTGGTGGCGCTGACCGAAATGGCGCTGTCAAAATCCTTCACCGGCAAACGCCATAAATTGCAGTAGGAATGGCCATGGTCGAGGCACGCAAAGTGGATCCCAAATTGCTTGAGATCCTGGTTTGCCCGGTGACCAAAACCCGCCTTGAATATGATGCGGAAAAACAGGAGCTGATTTCAAAGGCCGCAGGCCTTGCCTATCCCATCCGTGACGGCATTCCCATCATGCTTCCCGACGAAGCCCGCGAACTCAAAGATGGCTGACCCGTGGCCACTGGAACTCTTGTCAAAACAACAGGGGCGAATTCTCAACGTTCGCTTCGATACGGGTGAATCCTTTGATCTCAATGCCGAATATCTGCGTGTGGAAAGTCCCAGCGCTGAAGTTAAGGGCCATGGCCCGGGACAGGAGCAGCTTGTCTTCGGCAAACGGAATGTTTCAATGACAAGACTCGAACCCGTTGGCACCTACGCCGTGCGGATTATTTTCAGCGATGGCCATTCCACCGGACTCTATACATGGAATTATTTGGCCAAGCTTGGCCGCGAGCACGAAACAATTTGGCCTGCCTATCTGGGAAAACTCGCCAAGGCAGGACAGAGTCGCGGCTAAATATTCTCGCCGCGTAACAGCCTTGGCAATGAACCCGTTTGACCCGCAGCTTCCCGTGCAAAAGTTTGCTTCAATCCGCTCAATTGATTGGTGGCACGCAATCCAAGATCGCGCATGATCTTCAAAAGCGGATTGCTGTTTGAAAAAAGCCGGTTGAGTCCATCCATGCTAGCAGCCGTTCCCACCGTATCAAAGCGCCGCCAGGTGGAATATCTTTCAAGCACCGCCAGGCCGCCAATATCCTGACCCAGCGCATAAGCATCGGCAACGCATTCCGCCAGTGCCGCCACATCACGGAGGCCAAGATTGAGTCCGAGTCCTGCCAGAGGATGAATAACATGGGCCGCGTCCCCAACTAGAGCCAGGCGCGTTGCGTGAAATTCTTTCGCAAAAAACATCGACAGCGGATAGCCCTGCGGCTTTCCAATCAGAATAATCTTTCCAAGATGGGAGCCAATTTCCTTTTGCAGTTCAGCTTCAATGTCCTGGCCAGACAAACTCAAAAGCTTTTTTGCTTCAACAGTGCTCTTGGTCCAGACAATGGAGGACCGGTTTTCCGGCAAGGGCAAGACCGCAAAGGGACCGGCCGGCGTGAAGTGTTCTTCGGCACGACCGCGGTGGGGTAGTTCGTGGTCGAATGAGGCAACGATACCCATCTGCTCATATGCCCAGCCCACGAGATCAATATGCGCCGCTTCCCGGGTGGCAGACTTACCCCCGTCAGCCGCAACAACAAGACTGCTTGAAAGTTGTGCGCCATTCGCAAGCGTGAGTTTGGCAAGCCCCGGCGCAAAGCTCCGCTCGGCAACGCCATGGCCGGTCATCAAGGTGATGCTTGGCGACTTCTCCACAACAGCGAGAAGGCCATCCAGCAGATGGTGGTTCTCCACCATGCTGGCCGCTGCCGCCGCTTCGCCGAACTGCAGCAAAACCGGCCGGTTGTCACGTCCGATACCATCAGTAACAACAATCTCCCGCATCTCCTGCGCATGCTGCCCAACATGATCCCACACCCCCAGCGCCTCAAACATCCGCTTGGAACTGGCCGTTATGGCAGAGGCGCGGGCATCATGGTCAGCGGGGGATTTCTGGCGGGGATCCCTGATATCAACTATTGCAACGGAAAGCGGGCGCCTGGTCCTATGCCCGCCCAGGGCCAAACCCGCAGCGAGCCCATTCTGGGCGGCACCTACAACAATCACATCAAACCGCGTGCTCATGATTTCATCAGAAACGCTTTTAAGGCCTCTCCGTCAAGCCAGTCGCCACAGCTGCACTAAATTTAGGCAAAATCTGAAATATGCGCAAATAAATGGCAGTAGTTTGAGTGCCTGCCCCATACCAAAATAAAAATTCAAATCATAACAATAAGTTAAGAACAGTTCCTAATTGGCACGTTTCTTGAGAATCACCTTCCGGTTATCGAGAGGGATGTATCAATGAAATATATTATTGCGATCATAAAGCCTTTCAAGCTTGAAGAGGTCCGCGAGGCGCTGGGGGCCATCGGGGTTCAGGGCATTACTGTTACCGAAGTCAAGGGACATGGCCGTCAGAAGGGCCATACAGAGTTCTATCGCGGCGCGGAATACGCCGTGAGCTTCATCCCAAAAGTCAAAATCGAAGTGGCGGTTGAAAAATCCATGGCCGACCGGGTTGTGGAAACAATCCAGGCGGCGGGCCAAACCGGCCAGATCGGTGACGGCAAAATTTTTGTCTTGCCGCTTGAGTCCGCCGTTCGCGTCCGCACCGGCGAAACCGGCTCTGCGGCCCTCTAACAGATCAAAAAAGGACAGTGAAATGACAATTCCACCAAAACTGCGCCACCTCCTCGTCAGCCTGCCGACAGGACTGGCGCTCAGCAGTCTTCTTTCAGCAGCCCCGGCCTATGCGGCAGCAACCGTAAACAAAGGTGACACCGCCTGGATGCTCATTGCCACAATACTGGTCATTCTCATGACCATTCCAGGCCTAGCGCTTTTCTACGCAGGCCTGGTGCGTACCAAGAACGTGCTTTCCGTGCTCATGCAGGTATTCATCTGCTTTTGCATGATTTCGGTCCTGTGGTTCATTTACGGATACTCACTGGCCTTCACCAGCGGCAACGCCTTCATCGGCGGCTTCTCCAAGCTGTGGCTGGCGGGTGTGGACTACAATACTCTGGCCGCTACCTTCTCCAAGGAAGTCTATGTGCCGGAATTCACCTATGTCATCTTCCAGCTGACATTCGCGGCCATCACCCCGGCCCTCATCGTTGGCGCCTTTGCCGAACGCATGAAATTCTCGGCCATTCTGCTGTTCCTCGCACTTTGGTTCACCTTTGCCTATTTGCCCATGGCCCATATGGTCTGGTGGTGGGCAGGCCCCGATGCCTACACCTTGAGCGCCGATAACATCGATGCAGTCAAGGCCGCAGTGGGTGAAGCGGCAGCCAATGACTTCCTCGCCAAGCTGGCTGCGGCAACCGATGACGCAGCAAAGGCCTTGGTCCTTGGTGACTACGCCACGGCGGTCAATGCCTCCAACGGCTGGCTCTTCAACAAGGGCGCGCTCGACTTCGCCGGCGGTTCCGTTGTGCACATCAATGCCGGTGTTGCGGGCCTCGTTTGCGCCATCGTCCTCGGCAAGCGCCTTGGCCTTGGCAAAGAGGTTCTGGCTCCCCACAACCTTCCGTTCACGATGATCGGCGCAGCCCTTCTCTGGGTCGGCTGGTTCGGATTCAACGCCGGTTCCAACCTCGAGGCCAACGGCCTCACCGGCCAGGTAGTCTTTAACACCATCCTTGCAACCGCTGTGGCGGCTCTGGCATGGACCGGTGGCGAATGGGTGACCCGTGGCCATCCCAGCCTCCTCGGAGCCGTCTCCGGTGCAGTTGCGGGTCTCGTGGCCATCACCCCTGCCTGCGGCTGGGTAAGCCCGACAGGCGCTTTGGTAATTGGTCTCCTTGCCGGCATCATTTGTCTCTGGGCGGTGGTTTGGCTCAAAGCCAAGCTTGGCTACGATGACGCCCTCGACGTCTTTGGCGTTCACGGCATCGGCGGTATCCTCGGCGCCCTTCTCACCGGTTACTTCGTCAATCCGGGAATTGGCGGAGTGGGCGTGACCGACTATCTCGCCACCGACACCTCCGTGAAGACGCTTGAGTATTCCTTCGCGGCTCAGATGACGGCGCAGATTTATGGCGTGCTGACAGCGATCATTCTCTCCGCCGTCGTCAGCTACATCGCGCTCATGATCTGCAAGTACACCACGGGCCTGCGTGTTCCAGAGCAGGAGGAGCGTGAGGGCCTCGATATTGGCTCCCATGGCGAGCGTGCCTACTCTTAAGTTCGGCCATTCAAAACACGACGGAAAAGCGCCCCTCGCGGGGCGTTTTTTCATGTGGGGTTTAACCCTGTTTTAACCATGACCCTTCAGACTGCCATTAACTATTTGTTATGGGCCCGTGAGCTGATCTCCGGGCTGGCGGAGAAGTCCATGGCTTACAATCGTTCCTATGATACCGATGATGGCGCAATTCCCGCCGC
>CAZAMS010000003.1:0-2417 GCA_964486305.1 uncultured Aestuariivirga sp. | reverse complement strand
TTGACCGACACCACCATGGCGCCCGCCGCGTTGCGTATGGCCGAGACCACAACAGCGCCGCCCGCCGGCGTGAACTTGATGGCATTGGTCAGGAGGTTGATGAGGATCTGGTTGACGCCGCGCAGGTCGCCCATCAGCTTTGGCAACGACGGCTCGATATCAACTGTGACCGAGATTGATTTTTCATGGGCCTTGCCTTTGAGCAGGGCCTGGGCCGACTTCACGCAGACCAGGATGTCAAAGGGTTCTTCCTGAATGTCACGGCGTCCTGCCTCAATGCGCGAGAGGTCGAGAATGTCGTTGATGAGATCAAGCAGGTAACGGCCCGAGTGATGAATGTCGCCGGCATAATCCCTGTAGGCCGGAACCGAGAGGGGGCCAAACATTTCGCGCTTGAGGATTTCGGAGAACCCCATGATGGCGTTGAGCGGCGTGCGCAGCTCATGGCTCATGGTGGCGAGGAAAATGGATTTCGCCTGGTTGGCTTCCTCGGCCTTGGTTTTTTCCGCCTCGGCCTTGTCGCGCTCAAGCTTGAGCTCGTCAATGAGGTCTTCCTTCTGGGCCTTGTATTTCACCATGTCGCGCACCGTGTCACCCAGCTGGCGGGCGACAAAGAGGAAGAAAACCTCAAGCATGATGATGAGGCCGGCAAGTGCGTAGTAAATGGGCTCGGCCTGCGCAATGCAGCGCATGGCAACACCGATGGTCATGATGCCAGTACCTGCCACCAGAACCGGCATGAAATTATTTACGACAAGCAGGCGCACCGCGATGATGGCCATGGTGAAGGCAACGATATAGGCACCCTGAAGGCTATTGGCACCCGGCCAGAACAGGAAGAGGGGCAGCACCCAGCACACGCCCTGCACCAGTTCCGAGGCCGACATCATATTGATCCAGTCATACTGTTCGTTTTCATGCCGTTCCTTGCGGAAGAAATGTGCGCAGAGATAAATCTGTGCGGCCTGGCTGGCGAGCGTGGCCGTCAGCCAGAACATTGCAACAAGGGGCGGAACCCAGAGCAGGCAGGTGAAGGCGAGCATGAGGGTAAGGAGCGGCATGGCCGGGGCCACGCGCATTTGATTGCGCAGGAACAGGGTAAGCAGTTCGAGCTTCCACGGAGCCTTGGCTGTGCGCTCCCAGACCATGTCATCGGTGAATGCAACCGGGTTTTGGGACGGCACAGGAGCCTGCGCGTCGCTGTAAAAATTACTGCGACCGAGGAGGTTCTCCGAATTGGTTTCAACACTCATCGTTTAAATCTAACCCACATATTTACCATCCCAGAGGCTGAACCCTAGCATGGGGGGCCCTAAGGGCGGCTTTGCAGGACCCATAAAATTTGAGGCTAATGCTTAAAGCCCGTATTAACTTAACTTGCGGGGTGCTGCCCTTTGGGGCTAAGCGGTGCCACGGACAACAGGTGAATAATGACTGATATTACTAAGGAAATTGTGCTGGCGGCCCTGAAACGCATTGCTGCCCCGGATGGCCGTGGAAACATTGTGAGCGCTGGCCTTGTATCTGAAATTGCCATTTCCGATGGTAAAGTCATGTTTGCACTTAATACCGAGCCCCAGCATGTGAAATCCATGGAGGCTCTGCGCGGCGTGGTCGAAAGGGTCGTAAGCGAGCTGCCGGGGGTTAACAAAGTATTGGTGGCACTCACGGCGGAACAGCAGCCCGCCCGCCCCGTGGGCCCCAAAGTAAGTTCCGCCCAGCAGCTCCGCCATGGTGTTCCGGGTGTAAAGCATCTCGTGGCGGTGGCGTCGGGCAAGGGTGGCGTCGGCAAATCCACCACCGCCATTAACCTGGCCCTGGGGCTGCACTCGCTGGGACTCAAGGTGGCGGTCCTAGATGCCGATGTGTATGGCCCCTCCATGCCAAAACTTTTTGGCCTGGCTGGCAAGCCCGAGGCCAGCGATGCCGAAGGCAAGCGTATGAAACCGATGACGCGCTATGGCGTTGAAGTGGCCTCCATTGGTTTTCTGGTAGACGAGGCAACGCCGATGATCTGGCGCGGCCCCATGGTGATGTCAGCCCTCACCCAACTCCTGCGCGAAGTGTCTTGGGGTGAAACCGACGTGATGATTGTTGACATGCCGCCGGGCACCGGCGACGCACAATTAACACTCGCCCAGCAAACCCCGCTTTCCGGAGCGGTGATTGTTTCAACACCCCAGGATCTGGCGCTGATTGATGCGCGCAAAGGCCTCAACATGTTTCGCAAAGTAAATGTGCCGGTGATCGGCATCGTCGAAAACATGAGTTATTTTGTCTGCACCAAGTGCGGCGAGCGCCACGAAATTTTTGGCCATGGCGGAGCGCGCGAAGAAGCCGAACGTCTTGGCGTGCCATTCCTCGGCGAAGTTCCGCTCGACAAGGAAGTGCGCATCCGCTCGGACAGCGGCGAGCCC
>CAZAMS010000002.1:0-16530 GCA_964486305.1 uncultured Aestuariivirga sp. | reverse complement strand
CGATCCCCATCTTGCGGGCGGTCTTGATCACGCGGCATGCAATTTCGCCACGATTGGCAATCAGAATCTTCTTGAACATTGAGCCCCTGGGAATGATTTATTCCTGACTGTAACAAGGGTTTGCGCCGGGGGCAATGAGGCTTCCGTTTTCCGTGGCCTTAGAGCAGCACATCCTGCAGAAAGCGACATCGTGAGGGAACATTTACCGCCTTCAACAGTTCCTAGCACCATGGAGCTTCACAATTACACCCTGAAGTTTATCTTCTTCGCATTCTTTGCAGCATTTTCGGCCGCGTTCGGCTGGAGCAGCGGGGTTGCAGCGGCGCAGCCCAATGGCCTCATCAAGATGCTGAATGACGTGGATCGCGCATTCTGCCGCTCGCTCAAGACGAAATGCAAATCGCGGGGTAAAACTTCTGCGGCGAAACGTCAAAAACCAGTAGCCGCGAAGCCAGCGGACGCTCCGCCAATTCCTGTTCAGAAGCCGTTGGTTGCACAGGACATTGCTGCACCTGCGCCCATTCCCCAGGAGAAGCCGGAGAGTCTCCAAAAACCGGCTGCACTACAGCCGGACGTTTTGCCCGGAGACACGCAATCAGGCAAGGTTGGCAAGCTCGCCAGTGCCACGCCGTTCCCCACCCAGAAACCAGTGATTGCGCCAAAAGCGATATCGTCTAAATCCGCAAAAATCGCGAGCACGCCACCAACTCCAATCCAAAAACCGCCGCTTGCGCAAGAAGTCGTAACGCCTGCACCCATACCACGCTCGAAGCCGCAAAGCCTTCAAAAGCAGGCCGCAATAATTCCGCGTGTTGTTCCGAAGGACACACCACAAGATGATGTTGACAATACATGTCTTCAGCAGCTCCGTGTTATGGGAGCGAAGTTCACGGTTCCAGCGGTCAATGTTGATAGCGGAAAATGCCATGTTCAAAACCCGGTGAATCTCCGTTCTGTGAAGGCGCAGAATAATTCGATTGCCCTGCCCGAGGCCCCGCTGTTTAACTGCAAGTTTGCTCTACAGTTTTCAATATGGCTCAGCGAAGCGGGCGCTCCGATTCTTGCCGCGCAATTAAACTCGCCGCTGGACAGGATTTCAACAGGGCCAGGCTTTGAATGCCGCGGCAGAAACGGGGACGGTTCAGCAAAAATCAGCGAACACGGCTACGGAAATGCGGTGGATATCACCACACTCCGCATGCGTGATGGCAAGGTCATCAACGTGGCGGGCAATACGCTGTTCGACGGCTTTCGTACATCGGCTTGCGGATATTTCACGACAGTTCTTGGACCCGGATCAAATGCGGCCCATGAAAAACATTTCCACTTTGACCTCGGCCTCCACGGAAAAAGCGGGAATTACCGCATTTGCGAGTAAGTGGTCCTAATTTGCCCTTTGGATCCATCTCCGCTACACACCGCCGCCATGAACACACATGTCCCAAAAGTCGGCCTCGTTTCGCTGGGTTGCCCCAAGGCGTTGGTCGATTCCGAGCGCATTCTTACCCAGCTTCGGGCTGAGGGCTATCTCATTGCGCCGGGTTACGCCGATGCCGATGTGGTGCTGATCAATACCTGCGGCTTTCTCGATAGCGCCAAGGCGGAAAGTCTGGCGGCCATGGGCGAGGCCATGGAAGAGAATGGCCGGGTGATCGTCACCGGCTGCTATGGGGTTGAGGCCGATGCCATTCGCGCGGCTCACCCTGGTGTTTTGGCCATCACCGGCCCGCACCAGTATGAGGCGGTTGTGGGTGCCGTTCATAACGCCCTGCCCCCGGTGCATGATCCCAAATTCGATCTTATGCCGCCACAGGGTTTGCGGCTTACGCCGAAGCATTACGCCTATTTGAAAATTTCCGAGGGCTGCAACAATCGTTGCTCCTTCTGCATCATTCCATCGATCCGCGGCGATCTGGTCTCACGCCCTGTGGCTTCCGTGCTCTACGAGGCCGAGCGCCTGGTGAAAGCCGGCGTGAAGGAATTGCTGGTGATCAGCCAGGACACCTCCGCCTATGGCGTTGACACGAAATATGCCACGAGCAAATTCCATGGCCGCGAAGTGCGCGCCAAGTTTTATGACATGGCCAAGGAACTTGGCGATCTAGGCGCGTGGGTGCGCATGCATTATGTCTACCCCTACCCGCATGTGGATGATGTGATCCCGCTGATGGCCAAAGGCAAAATCCTGCCCTATCTCGATATTCCCTTCCAGCATGCGTCTCCCAATGTCTTGAAGGCGATGAAACGGCCGGCCAATCAGGAAAAGGTTCTGGACCGTTTGGCGTCGTGGCGGAAAATCTGCCCTGACATTGCGATCCGCTCCACCTTCATCGTGGGCTTCCCAGGGGAAACGGATTCGGACTTTGACTATCTGCTATCGTGGCTGAAAGAGGCGCGGCTGGAGCGCGTGGGCTGTTTCAAATACGAGCCCGTATCAGGGGCCAGAGCAAACGACCTAGGGCTGCCCCAGGTACCAGAAGAGGTGAAAGCCGAACGCTTCCATCGCTTTATGGAAGCACAGCAGGATATATCCGCTGAAATTTTCCAATCGAAGGTTGGCCGCGAGATTGCTGTGCTTGTAGACTCTATTGACCTCGAAAACGAGGAGGCGATTGCGCGCTCACCTTGGGATGCGCCAGAGATTGACGGCAATGTTTTCTTGCCAGGTGAAACTTCATTGAAACCCGGAGACATGGTTCGCGCCCGCATTGTTGAGGCCGAGGAGTATGATCTCGTGGGTGAGTTGATCTAATTCTTCAGCTTGGCTTCGACCTTCGTCATGTAGTCTCGCGTGATCGGCAGCGTGTCCCTATCCTTCGTGAGTTGTATCTGGAAAACCATGTGTTTGCCGTAGACGAAACTCAGTTCACTGACAATCAGGTAAAATTCCCACATGCGGCAGAAGCGCTCGTCCAACAGCGCGGCAACTTGATTTCTGTTCGCTTGAAACCGCTGGTCCCAGGCAGACAAGGTTTTCGCGTAGTGCAGCCGCAGGATTTCGATATCGGTGACCCATAGTCCGGCGCGCTCTATGCTCACCAATGTTTCCGACAAAGCCGGCGTCGAACCTCCAGGAAAAATATACTTCCGAATCCATGACGCGGTTGCAGCGGGGCCGCCTTTGCGGCCAATGGAGTGCAATAGCGCCACACCATCAGGCTTGAGGAGGCCGCGCATATGATTGAAAAACTCATCAAAGTGGGCAATGCCCACATGCTCGAACATGCCAACCGATACAATGCGATCAAAAGTGCCTTTTACATCGCGGTAATCCATCAGCTCAAAACGCACGCGCTTTTCCAGCCCGCGCTCTTTCGCCCGCTGGTTGGCAAGCGCCAGTTGCTCGGTTGAAAGCGTGACCCCCAGCACTTCTACATCAGCCGCGGCTGCCAGATAGAGTGCCATGACGCCCCAGCCAGAACCGATATCGAGAACGCGTTGGCCGGGTTTCAAATCAAGCTTGGCTGCGATGTGGCGCAACTTGTTTTGCTGCGCCGTTTCAATTGTGTCGTTGGCCTTGGCAAAATAGGCACAGGAGTAGTGCATATCTTTATCCAGGAACAGCATATAGAGTTCATTGGAAAGATCATAGTGATGCTGCACGTGGGTTCGTGCTGTCCTTGTTGTGTTGCGCTGGTGCAGTTTGCGCATACGATTCAAGCCGCTATTCAAAAGCCTCTGCAGGGGATGCTTTCGCAGGTTCCGGGCATTCATCACGCTGAGTGTCAGAAAATCACGAATGGTTCCCTTCTCGATGGTCAGCATGCCATCCATATAGGCTTCACCCGCCTTCAACTCCGGATGTAGAAAAAGGGACCGGTAGAGCTTCCGATCCCTTAGCCGGATGGTCACTTCCGGACCCGCAGCACCCTTGAAAACGTGGGGTTTTCCCTCAACATCCAGAATCGTGAGGGTTCCCACTTTAACGAACCGCTTCATCAGTTTTTCGAGCAAGTACATCAATTCAATCCTTAAAGCGGGATGTTATCATGCTTCTTCCAGGGACTTTTCAGTTCTTTATGGCGCAGCATGTCCAAGGCGCGGGCAATGCGTTTGCGGGTTGAGTGGGGCATGATGATTTCATCGAGGAAGCCGCGCTCCGCTGCTACAAAGGGATTGGCAAAACGATCCTCATAATCCTTCACGCGCGCAGCAATTTTAACCTTGTCACCGAGCTCACTTCGATAAAGAATCTCGGCTGCACCGCGGGAACCCATCACCGCAATTTCGGCAGATGGCCAGGCATAATTCAGGTCGCCACGCAAATGCTTGGACGACATAACAACATAGGCCCCGCCATAGGCCTTTCGGGTAATCAACGTAATTTTCGGCACCGTTGCTTCGGCATAGGCAAAGAGAAGTTTGGCCCCATGCTTGATCAGACCGCCATATTCCTGAGCGGTACCGGGCAGAAAGCCTGGAACATCGACGAAAGTAACGATAGGAATATTGAAACAGTCACAAAAGCGCACGAAGCGCGCCGCCTTGCGCCCGGCATCGCTATCGAGCACGCCAGCCAACATCAACGGCTGATTGGCGACGATCCCTATGGTTCGTCCGCCCAGCCGCGCAAAACCAACAATAATGTTTTTGGCATGGGCCTCCTGAATCTCGAAGAAATCCCCCTCATCGGCGATCTTGAGAATCAATTCTTTCATGTCATAGGGCTGGTTCGGATTGGCAGGAATGAGCGTGTCGAGCGAAGCCTCCATGCGCTCGGCATCATCAAAGCTTGGAATTTCGGGAATGGGATCCGTGTTGGATGATGGCAGGAAATCGATCAGGCGGCGCATTTGCAGCAGCGCTTCAACATCGTTGTCGAAGCCCTTGTCTGCAATCGATGACTTGGTGGTGTGAACTGAAGCACCACCGAGCTGCTCGGCAGTCACCGTTTCATTGGTGACGGTTTTCACCACATCAGGACCAGTCACAAACATATAGCTTGTGTCACGAACCATGAAAATAAAGTCAGTCATCGCCGGGGAATAGACGTCGCCTCCCGCACACGGGCCCATGATCACTGAGATTTGCGGTATGACACCCGATGCCAGAACATTGCGTTGAAACACTTCGCCATAGCCGGCAAGAGCGTTGACGCCTTCCTGAATGCGGGCCCCGCCCGCATCAAACAACCCTATGACCGGAGCCCGGTTCTGCAAGGCCATATCCTGAATCTTGGTGATCTTGCGGGCATGGGATTCGGACAGCGAGCCGCCAAAAACCGTAAAGTCCTTCGCAAAAACATAGATCACCCGGCCATTCACCGTGCCCCACCCGGTGACCACGCCATCGCCGGGGATCCTGGATTTTTCCATGCCAAAATCGGTGCTGCGATGTTCGACAAACATGTCGAACTCTTCGAAGGAGCCCTCGTCAAGGAGGAGGTCAATGCGCTCCCTGGCGGTCAGTTTTCCCCGGGCGTGCTGGGCGCTTGTGCGTTTTTCGCCCCCGCCTGCTCTGGCTTCGGCCCGGCGCAGTTCCAATTTTGCCAGAATTTCTTGCATGTAAGCTCCCCGTCTGCACCTTAATTAAGCGGTCCGCAAGGCTTTCGTCAAACGGCTAAATGAATGAACCTATTGAGGATTTAACCCGGTCTTAACTCCAATGGAACCAGTCTGCGGCACCTATGGGTCTGGGGGATAGGAAATTGCAAAAAGTGTCTTCCGCACAATTGGGGTATTTGGCAATCCTCATGGCGGGACTGTTACTCGGTCTCGGGGTACGCCTTGAAGCCAACCGGCAATATCTGGATGCATGGCAGTACTACCTGGAATCCCAGCAAATGAAGTCCAAGGATTATCATAGGAGGGCGCAATCATTCTTTTCCGCCCTCAATGACAACCTTGGAACTCTCAGCTTCCTGCCAAGTGTTCGCAAAATTGACCGGCATGGCTTTAACCTCGGCCCCGATGGCAGGGAAACCATACAGCAGGTCTACAATAATCTTGCCAAAAATGTTGCTGTCACCAAGGTTTACATTGTTCCGGCAGATTTTGATGCCAAAAACCTGGATTTGGAAACGGGCAGACCCGAGGAACCTATTCTGACCCTTGATCAAACTCTCATCCGGTCAAAATCGCCGGACATTGGTTCTGTTCCCACTTCTCCGCCAGTTCCAGCGGCATCCCAAACTCTCGAGTTTCAACAGGTGCAAAAGCAGCTGCAATGGTTCAAAATAAACTATCCGGAAATTCAAAGACTGAAAACTTCAGCCGTGCCGATGGTCAGCGAGCCTGAAGTTGTGACCAGTGGCAATGCCAATACCATCAAGCTACTGCTGGATAGCGACAGGGCTGGACTCGTGTTTTCGGTTCCGTTCTTTGACCAGGATGGAAAGCTTGCAGGCAGCGTATCGGCCATCATTCTCAGCAGTGTCCTGCGTGGCATCACGGAGAATGAGGATTATTCCCTGATCAGTCCGCTGGCGGAATACATATCTGCGCCGTTCCCGCGGGACAAAAACATCAAATTGATGTTGCGCGCGGCCGACAGCATTCCTGCCGCAACGACGATCTATTCAGAAACCGCTACTATCAATACGAACGATGTGCGCGGCATGTGGCAGCTCCATTTAAAATATCCTGCAATTGATTATTATTCGGATCCGCATTTCCGGGCAATACGGGTATTTGAGTACGGATCATATGCGGCGCTTGGGCTGTTTACACTCCTTGGCATGGGCTGGCATCGCAGCAACACTAGAAGAGCGCAGGACATGAAGGAAAGCGCCAGGGCATTGCAGCTTGTCAACGACGATATCACACGGCTGAATGTCGATCTCGCCGAAAACTTGAAGCAGCTGCATGAAGCCCATGCCGAAATCATCAAGAAAGGCAAGCTCGCGCAAATGGGCCAGTTGGTTGCAACCGTTGCCCATGAGATTCGCAACCCCCTGTCTGCCGTCAGAACAACAGCATTCCTGCTCAGGCGAAAACTCGGTGACCATGCCGTCATCGTGGATGACCAATTGCTGCGCATTGATAATTCGGTGGCCCGCTGTGATGCGGTGATTACACAATTTCTGGACTACGCCAAGTCGCACCAACTGGAATACCAGGAGTCTGATTTCGATAATTGGGTGGTCAAGCTCGTTGAAGAAGAGGCACAAAAACTGCCTACTGCTGTTGCCATCGAGTGTGACCTCGGATTGGAGGGTATTTCAGTGGCTTTTGACCAGGCCCGGTTAAGCCGCGTGCTGATTAATCTTATGAGCAATGCCTCTGAGGCGATGGTTGGCAATGGCAATGATCCCGCAAAATTTGCGACGCAAGCACCCAAAATTACCGTTGTAACGCGGCAATGCGCGCGCGGCATCGAGATTGATATTTGTGACAACGGGCCAGGCATTGCCGAGGACCATATTGCCAAGGTCATGGAACCTCTCTTCACCACGAAAAGTTTTGGCACGGGGCTTGGCTTACCTGCCGTCATGCAGGTTCTTGAGCAGCATGGTGGCGGCTTGAATGTGAACGGCGGACTGGGCAAGGGCGCCACATTTACCGCCTGGATACCGCTGAATCCCCCGCAGGTTCAGGCCGCCTAGATCACGGTCACTTTAGGTCGAGACGACTTAAAGTGACAAACGTGATCGTCGATTCATTGCTAGCGCGTGATCGGACGGTTAACCGGTGCCCACTTAACCTGATCACGCGCTTGCCGTCAGGCAAGGTCATTGGGCTGAGGCAATGACCCCGTCAACTCCAGCTGCGGCTTGTGCGCAGAAACCCACGTTGTCGGCATCGGCAGCGGCTTGTGTCTTGCTCCATAACGCATCGAGATCGTTCTGAGCCAGGCCGCTGCGCTGTTCGACACGCTGGACTGCATCGCCAAGTTGGCTGGACTTGCTGCTATCAAGACCGAGGTTGCATTTTTCGGCGGCAACGCCTGCCTGATAGGCCGCAATCAGGTCAGCGGGTGCCGATTGGGCAGAGGCTGGCAGACTTGCCGCTGCAAGCATAGTGGCAGAGGCGAACATCAGGCGGATTTTCATGGCAGCGTCCCTTTGGCTTGAATTAGTTCACGTTTCTCTGATCTAACATATTGTCGGCTATGAGGCAGCATTATGGGCGATTATGTGCAAGGTTAAGGAACTTCGCACAGGCTAAAAACTCGATCAAGCGCCCTTCCCGCCGGACCATCGCCTCCGTGTCTTCCCCCCAGGTTCCAATTTGCCAATCCTCATCAACATTGGCGGCAAGCCAGGCGGCTTCAGCCGAGATTTTGCCAGCCGCGACCATTGTTGCCAACAACGCCGAACCGGTCAACGTCGTGAGGTTATGAACCGCTACAAATGAAAATGGGTCGAGTGCCGTGATATGGGCTTCCATGGCTTGGAGAGCTTCAGCGGACTGGCGTCGGTGAGTAATCGTACTCACGGTTTCAACGCTGGCGTTCAGGTCCGATCTCGCCCAGGCGATGATGGGGTCCCAATGGGTTGTCTGGCGCAGAACCAGACCCTCAGGACCTTCGGCCCGGTAACAGACCATGTCACTGCCACCAAACTCGAGAATTTCTGCGGTAATTTTTGACTTCTCCGCAACGGCGCGGTCGATCGCCGTATTGGCGAGCTTGGTCAGTGGCATGGCATGAGGATTGATGACCTTAATCTGCGCCTCCCATTCCGCCGCAACGGTTTCCGCCAAGGCACGATTGGGCAGGGTCAGCTGAGCCTTGAGTGGTGTCTTTATGTTTCGGCCATCGAGCGCAATGCCGAACTGTTCGGTAACGGCAACCGACTTGTAAAACCGTTTCGGCAGCGGCCGGTGAATCCGGTCCCGCGACAGGCGTTCAAATCTCTGGTCTTCAGTTTCGCCGCTCATTCCGTATCCGTTTCGAAGTGGTCGGGATCAAAGCCAAAGGTGTCCCACGTCTCGCGCATGTGGGATGGAAGGCTGGCCGAGATATCAACCATACCCTCGCGCGGATGGGGAAACACAATACGGCGGGCATGAAGGTGGAGTTTCTTGGAAATGCCCTCGGGCATGTCGGCGTTGCCGCCGTATTTTTCGTCGCCGAGAATAGGCGTGCCGATATAGGCCATGTGGGCTCGGAGCTGATGCTGACGCCCGGTGACGGGCTTCAGAGATACCCAGGCGGTGATTGGCGGTGCCGTGTCCACAACCGCATAATAGGTAATGGCGTGGCGGGAATTTTCCTCGTCCTTTTCGCTGGGGCGGACACGGTCGCCGTCCGGCCCTTGGGCCTTGGTCAGGGCAACATCGATGCGCCCCTGCTGTGGCTTGGGGATGCCCTTGACCACGGCCCAATAGGTTTTTTTCACGGCGCGGGTGGCAAAGAGTTTTCCAAGAGCAGAAGCAATCGAGCGTCGCTTTGCAACGACGATTACGCCTGACGTGTCACGGTCCAGCCTGTGCACCAGCAAGGGTCGCTCGCCGGATTTTTTGGCCATTCCCATTAACAGGGCATCAAGGTGTTGAAACGTCCTACTGCCGCCCTGCACGGCAAAGCCAGACGGCTTGTTGAGGACATAGAGGTCCTTGTCCTCGAAGATTATCATGTTTTCAAAGAGACTGGTTTCTTCCTTTGTAAGCGGCTGCACATCGCCTTTGGGAATGTCTGCCGGCCTGCGATCAAACATGAGAGGCGGGACGCGGAGTTCCTGATCGGTTTGCAGTCTGGTGCTGGTTTTGGCCCGGCCACCCTGCACCCTGATCTGGCCCGTGCGCGTGAGCTTGTTGAGATAGGCAAAGGTCACCTGCGGGAAGTGGATTCTGAACCAGCGATCCAGCCGGATTCCATCCTCCTCGGGAGACACAATATAGCGCCGGATTTCGTTCATGCTGCGAGGGTGCGTACCAGAGACAGCCCAGCAAAGACAGCGATAAGCGACAGGGCCACGGAACCGGCGCCATAGGCGAGTGCTGCCCCATAAGTCTTGCGTTCCATCAGTACGGCAAAATCCAAAGAGTAGGCCGAGAAGGTGGTAAAGCCGCCGAGAATGCCTGTGGTCAGAAAGGCTCGGATATCATTGCCAACATTCAGTTTCAGGGCCATGAGTTCGACAAGCACGCCCATGGCAAAACAGCCGACAACATTGACAATGAAGGTATGCCAAGGGAATTCGGAACCGAGCATGCGGCCCGACCAGACATTAACCCCATAACGCGCTGCAGAGCCAATGGCACCGCCGAGGGCAACCCACAGCAAAGTAGGCATCACAGCCAGCCCTTTTGCTTGAAATAAAGCCACGGCAAGAAGGCTGAAAGGACCATCAGGCCGATGGCAACGGGGTAGCCATAGAACCACTCGAGTTCTGGCATATATTTGAAGTTCATGCCGTAGAGGCTGGCAACGAGAGTTGGCGGCAGGAAAACAACGGCGGCCACCGAGAATATTTTGATAATGCCATTCTGCTCAATGGCGCTCATCCCCAGCACGGCATCGAGCAGGAAACTGATCTTGCCGGACAGAAACGTTGAGTGATCGGTAAGCGATTGAATGTCACGCTGCAGAACCTTGATGCGGGCGCGATTGTCTTTCATGTCTTTAGTCTGACGGGTTTGATCAACAATGGCCTGCATGAAGGCCACCATTCTGCCGATTGACACAAGGCTTTCGCGCATTTTGGAATTGAAATCACCCTCCTCACCGATTTTTTCGAGCAGATCAGACAGGTTCAAGGGCTTCCTGCGTGCCCTTCTGCCAGATGGTGTGCGGCTGTTACTGAATGTCTTGCGCGATGTCTCATCCACAATGAGACCCACGCGCTCAAGATGATCGGCGGCGCGGTCAACCACGGCTTCAAGCAGGCTCACGAATATGCCCCAGCCCGTCATGGCGGTTGATTGGGGTTTCATGGCGCGATGGACATAAACGGGAAAGGCCTGGGGGTGATGATAGCGGATGGTGATGAGCTGGTTGCCCTTGATGATGAAGGTTACAGGCGAGGATTCCGGCCGGTCATTCTCGCCGCGCCGGATCAAGTTGGCCGTCATAAAGGCAGCGCCATCTTCCTGATAGAGGCGGCTTGAAGCCTCGATTTCAGCGAGTTCCTCACGGGTCGGAATGTCTATCTTGAGGGCCGCCTCCACGACTTTTTCTTCATCGAAAGTTGGCTCCACCATATCTATCCAGACAACGCCGTCCGGCACCGCATCGGTCAATGCGGGGAATTCAGTGAGGCAGCCTTTGTCCGTGCCGTAAGCAGAAAGCATTTTTCGACTCTCAATTCCAATCTAGAACCACCTAGCCCAAATCAGGTGAGGCAATCAACCTTTGATCGGCCTGCCCTCATCAAAATGGGCCTTGTGGATGGGGGCTATCAGGGGTCTTGCCATGACGGTGTCGGCGAGGCGTTTAACCTTTGGGCAATGCTGCGCCAGCCAAGGCTGCTCCATCCACTGGGCCAGCATCCAGACATAGATGTCGATCATGGTGAAATGGTTGCCGAAGAGGTAGGGCCCGGTGCCCAGCGCATCGTTGTAGATTTGGTAGTGGCGTTCGATGTAGGCGTCTGCGGCAGCTTTTACGCCGTCGGTGCCGTTGGGTTCGGTCGTATATGTGCCTGGACGAAGTTTACGCAACTCGCCTTCATAGACGTTGGCCTAGAAGAAAGCCAGCCAACGATTATGCTGTGCCCTGTCGCTGCTGCCTGGTGTTGGGGCAAGCCGGGCGTTGGGAAAGGCATCGGCTATGTGCAGAAGCATGGCAGAGCCTTCGCTCATGCAGGAGCCATCTGGCAACATCAGCGCGGGAAGTTGCTGGCGCGGATTGATCCTGCGGAAGTCCTCGGTGAGGTTTTCATCGGTCTGGCAGCTTACGGGCACAAAGTCATAGTCAACACCCGCTTCGGCGAAGGCTGCCTCAACGGCCATGGAGCCCGTCCGCAGCCAGCCATAGAGGCGATATTTGCCGGCCATGCGTTTCACTCCCAATCCAGCACAACCTTGCCGCAGGAGCCATGTTTCATCAGGGCAAAGCCCGTGGCGAAGTCAGCCGCTTTCAGGCGGTGGGTGATGACCTTCCGCACATCAAGGCCCGATTGCAGCATCGCGATCATCTTGTACCAGGTTTCGAACATTTCACGGCCATAGATGCCCTTGATGGTGAGGGATTTGAAAATCACGCGGTTCCAGTCTACGGGAACTGGCTGCGAAGGAATGCCAAGAACGGCGATCTTGCCACCCATGATGATGTGATCGGTCATCTGGTCAAATGCCTTGGGGGCGCCCGACATTTCGAGACCAATATCGAAGCCTTCACGCATGCCGATGCGCTGCATGACGGATTTCAAGTCTTCTTTCGAGACATTCACGGTGACAGCGTCTGTCACCTGATTGCTGAGCTTCAGGCGGTAGTCATTGATGTCGGTAATAACCACATGGCGGGCGCCGACATGGCGGCACACGGCGGCGGCCATGATGCCGATGGGGCCAGCACCGGTGATTAGCACGTCCTCTCCGACAAGATCGAAAGACAGGGCGGTGTGAACGGCATTGCCGAGGGGATCAAGGATTGCGCCAATCTCATCATCAACTTCGGGCGGCAGATGAATGGCATTGAAAGCAGGCAGTTTGAGATATTCGGCAAAGGCGCCCGGCACATTCACGCCTACACCCTTGGTTTCGGGGTCGAGATGGAAATGTCCGGCGCGGGCCATGCGGCTTTTCATGCCAATGAGATGGCCTTCGCCGGAGACGCGGTCGCCCACTTTCACGGTACGCACATGGCTGCCGATTTCCGTCACAACGCCCGCATATTCATGGCCGACGACCATGGGCACGGGGATGGTTTTCTGGGCCCATTGATCCCATTTCCAGATATGAAGGTCGGTGCCGCAAATGCCGGTCTTGGCGACCTTGATCAGGATATCATCGGGGCCGATCTGGGGGATGGGTTCATCGCGGAGAACGAGGCCTTCCCCGGCTTCTGCTTTGACCAGTGCGCGCATCAGATTACTCCCAGTTCCTTGCCAACAGCGGTGAAGGCTGCAATGGCGGCATCAATATCGGCGGACGAATGGGCGGCGGACATCTGGGTTCTGATCCGGGCTTTGCCCTGCGGCACCACGGGAAAGAAAAAGCCCGTCACATAAATTCCGCGTGCATATAATTTTGCAGCCATGTCCTGAGCGAGTTTTGCTTCACCCAGCATCACGGGGATGATGGGATGCTCGCCAGCCAACAGATTGAAGCCTGCCCTGCTCATGCCGGCGCGTAAGCGTTTGGCATTGTCAAAGAGTTTGGCCCGAAGGTCATCGCCCTGCTCCGCCAGATCAATGGCCTTGATGGCTGCGGCAACTATCGGCGGTGGCAGGGCGTTGGAAAAGAGATAGGGACGTGAGCGCTGGCGCATGAGATCAACAATGGGTTTTGCGGCTGCGATATAACCGCCGGCGGAGCCGCCAAGCGCCTTGCCCAGCGTGCCCGTAAGAATATCGACCTTGATCCCGGCCCGCGCTGGCGTTCCCCTGCCTTGTGGCCCGGTGAAGCCCGTGGCGTGGCAGTCATCCACCAGGATAAGGGCGTCGTAAGTGTCCGCCAGTTTCCTGATTTCAGCGAGCTTGGCGAAATAGCCGTCCATGGAAAACACGCCATCGGTTACGATCACGACGCGGCGCTTGTTTTCGCCGCGGGCTTTTTTCAGTTGGGATTCCAGGTCCGCCATATCGCCATTGGCGTAGCGATAGCGCGCTGCTTTGCACAGGCGTATGCCATCTATGATCGAGGCATGGTTCAGGGCATCAGAGACGATGGCGTCCTGTTCGCCGAAGAGCGGCTCGAACACGCCACCATTGGCATCAAAACAGGCGGCATAGAGAATGGCGTCGTCCATCTGCACGTAGCTGGCGATGCGGGCCTCCAGCTTCGTGTGGAGATCGGTGGTGCCACAGATGAAGCGCACGGAAGCCATGCCGAGCCCGTGGCTGTCCAGGGCTTCCTTTGCGGCTTGGATGAGGGCGGGATGATCCGCCAGACCAAGATAGTTATTCGCACAGAAATTCAAGACCTTGCGGTGGTCCTCCACCTCAATATGTGAGCTTTGCGGCGACAATATTGGCCGCTCGGTTTTCCACAGGGATTGGGCGCGGATGGATTCGAGTTCAGTTGCGATGTCTGCAAGGGTTGACGACATTGGAGGCACTCCTTCGCTTCTCATGCCTTTCCCCGAAACATTCTGCAAGCCCAAGAGTTTGTTTCACCTGAGGTCTGTGCTAATGGCACGCCATGACAAAACCAATACACATTATTGGGGCTGGCATGGCGGGTTCCGAGGCGGCTTGGCAGGTGGCGCAAGCAGGGGTTCCTGTGGTGCTGCACGAGATGCGCCCGAAGGTTGGTACGGATGCCCACAAGACGGGCGGCTTTGCCGAGCTTGTTTGTTCCAATTCGTTCCGCTCCGACGACGCGGACCAGAATGCGGTTGGGCTATTGCATTGGGAAATGCGCGCGGCGGGTTCACTGATCATGGCAACCGCTGACCGGCATCAGGTGCCGGCGGGCGGAGCGCTGGCGGTGGATCGTGACGGCTTTTCGGCGGAGGTTACAGAGACGCTCAAAGCTCATCCCCTCGTCACTGTCGAGTATGATGAGATTGCGGGATTGCCGCCGGATGACTGGGACAGTGTCATTGTCGCTACGGGGCCCTTGACCTCCCCTGCCCTGAGCAGAGCCATCGGGCAGACTACTGGCGAAGCCGACCTTGCCTTCTTTGATGCCATTGCGCCGATCATTCACCGCGAAACCATCGACATGAACAAAGCGTGGTTTCAATCGCGCTACGACAAGGTGGGACCCGGCGGCACATGCAAGGATTACATCAACTGCCCGATGGACCGGGTGCAGTATGAAGCCTTCGTGCAGGCCTTGCTGGATGGCGAGAAAACCGATTTCAAGGAGTGGGAAAAATCCACGCCTTATTTCAGCGGCTGCCTGCCCATTGAGGTAATGGCGGAAAGCGGCTCTGAGACGCTGCGCCATGGCCCGATGAAGCCGCGGGGGTTGACCAATGCGCACCAGCCGGAGGTGAAAGCCTATGCGGTGGTGCAGCTCCGGCAGGACAACAAGCTGGGCACGCTCTACAACATGGTTGGCTTCCAGACGAAGCTGAAATATGCCGATCAGGTGCGGGTGTTCAAAACCATTCCGGGGCTTGAGCATGCGGAGTTCGCACGGCTTGGCGGGTTGCATCGCAATACATTTCTCAACAGCCCCAAGGTGCTGGACGGGCAGCTTCGGCTAAGGGCCTGTTTGCGCTTGCGTTTTTCGGGTCAAATTACGGGTGTTGAAGGATATGTGGAAAGTGCGGCAATGGGACTTATGGCGGGGCGGATGGCTGCGGCGGAACGCAAGGGTGAACAGTTTGTCGTTCCCCCGGCAAGCACGGCCCATGGTGCGCTGATCAATCACATCACCGGCGGGCACATAGAAACGACGGACAAGGGCTCCGGCTCATTCCAGCCGATGAACGTGAATTTCGGCCTTTTCCCGCCTGTTGATGCGCCCGGGCGCGTAGAAGGCAAGCGGCTTGACCACACGGAAAAAGCCGCGGCCCGCAAACGCGCCTATACCTCCCGTGCGAAGGTAGATTTCGCTGCGTGGCTTGGCGGTGCTGTGGCTATTGCTGCAGAGTGAATCAGAAGCGGTTGTTTCGCGCCGCCCGCCAGAGGGTGAATTGACGTCGCAACTGTGAAACTTCGAACGCGCCGCCGCGTTCGATCCGCCTCACATAAAGTTCTGTCAGGCTTGCAGGCAGGAATGCAGGCAAGGCCTGAACCGGAATCGATCCAAGCAGAGCACGCGCTTCCCTGAGGCGTTTGCGGGCGTGGGTGCATAATTGTTTGATTGTTTGCTTCTCGCCGTGGCTCTGAACCATGTCGCGCGGAAGGTAACGCGGTTTTCGCAGACGCAAGACTCCCGCCAATCCGAAGGCGACGCCGGCAAGACCAGCTGCTTCGGCAGCGCTTTTGCCCAAGATCAACGCAGCCATTTGAATGAGCGACGATGAGGTTTCACCGAGATAACCTTCGAGATCGGCAAGCGTTGGCATGGGATCGTCGTAGAGATCGAATTCGCGGGCGATAATGAGATTATGCAGCGCGTGCTTTGGCAGATCGCCCTTTGCAATCGCTAGGGCCAAAGCTTGCGCCACGGGATGGTCGGGAGTGCGGCCAGCGTAGATTCCATCAATTGTGTCGAGCCACCATTGCTGACGCACCAGACCAATCTGCGCTTCGCTCACGGTTTCGCGGATGCGGGCGATTTCGACATTGAAGGCATAGAGGGCAAAGAGATGGGGCCGCGCTGCCACTGGCGCGAAGAGGCAGCTCAAATAGCGGTCCTTATCGCCATTTCTTACAAGCTCCTGGCAATGATCGCTCATGTGGCGTTCTGCACGGCAATAAATGCGGCGGCCACCTTGCGCTTCTCAGCGAGCAAGACGCCGTAAGTACGAACCGCAGACCCTGTACTCATGAAATCGAGCGGCAGGTTTTGCCTGGCGAATAATTCGATGATGGGCTTTGCCGGCCTGCTCATTGTTGTGCCCGTACCAAGGAGCAGAAAATCTATG
>CAZAMS010000001.1:0-2562 GCA_964486305.1 uncultured Aestuariivirga sp. | reverse complement strand
AAGCACCATGAGACCTGGCAGTATTTCCGCGCCGGGCTTGAACATGCTGATCTTGTCCTTGATGGCAGCAAGCTGGGCCTGGTTGCCTTTCACGATGCCTTCCATTTCCTTTGGCATTTTGCTGGCGAGGTCCGGTGCCGTCCAGAAATTCCATTCGGCTTCGGCCATGTGGAGCGAGGCATTGGCGAAGATGAGTTTTCCGTCGCCGCCCAGGGTGCCCCAGAGGTGATCGGGGTGGGCGTGGGTGTAGATGACCTTCGTTATGGCACTAGCATCTGTGCCTGCGGCCTTGAGGCTTTCGGCGATCTTGCCTGCGGTAGGCTGGAAGCCGCCGCCGGAACCGACGTCCAGAAGGACGACATCGCTGCCCGACTTGAGCAGCAGTGGGTTGGCTTCAAACTGCACGTTATCGCCCTGCACCATGGCACCGAGCAGGGCCTTGACGTCTTCCGGCTTTGCGTCCGGGCCAATCAGTGAAACCGGGAGCAGCAAGGCGCCGTCGCTCACCACGCTGACATCATAGGCGCCCTGTTTGAAGGTATAGGGGCCGCGGCCAGCGCCATCACATTCCTGGGCATTACGCCCGCTTCTATAAGGCCCGCGGCCACGCCCAGAAATTTCCGGCGGTCGAGCACGAGGTGTTTTGATCCGTTCATCGAGATGTCGAACATGATGATTTTCCTCTCTGTGGTGTTATTGAAACATTGTATGTTACGCTAAAATATGTCGCTGGGATGACCTTGGCCGATCACTTTTCGCGTGATTGCAACGGTGTTAGATTGCAGAGCAGGGCCTGGCTGAAAGGATTTCACGATGTCATTTTTCAAGAAACTGTTCGGCGGGGGCGGGGCTGCGGCTGCGCCCAAATCCGTGAAATCGGCCGAGCACAAGGGTTTTACCATTGAGGCGCAGCCTTACAAGGAGGGCGGGCAGTTTCAACTGGCGGGAGTGATTTCGAAGGAGATTGACGGGGTGCGCAAGGAGCACAAATACGTGCGGGCGGACCGCTTCACCTCGATTGACGAGGCCGCCGAGATTGCGCTCGTCAAGGGGCGGCAGATCATCGACGAGCAGGGCGAGAATATTTTCCGGTGAAACGCCTGCTCAAATTGGAAAAGCGCCATCAGCCGATTGCCAGCCCGCAAGTGTTTTCGCAGCGCCTGCTGTTCAACGGGCTTCTGGCTTTGGGCACCATTGTGCTGGCGCTGGCCATTGGCATGGCGGGCTACATGGGCTTTGAAGGCATGGGGTTCATTGACGCCTTTGTGAATTCGGCCATGATCCTTTCTGGCATGGGCCCCATGGGCGAGCTTCAATATGACGGCACGAAGATTTTCGCCGGGTTCTACGCGATATTCTGCGGGTTGCTGATCTTCGGTGTGGCGGGACTTATTCTGGCTCCGGTGTTTCACCGTATTCTCCACGATTTCCATGTGGCAGATGATGACAAGAAAAATTAAGATCGCCGCGGCGCAATATCCCCTCGATAAATTGAAAGACTTGCGCGCCTATGAGGCGAAGATCACGCGCTGGGTTGACGAGGCGGTTGCGGCGGATGCCAAGCTTCTGGTGTTTCCCGAATATGGTTCTATGGAACTGGCAAGCATCGGCGGCAAGGCGGGCGATGTGCAGGCGTCATTCGATGCGGTATCGGCGCTTGTGCCGGAACTTGACCGGGTGCACAGCGGGCTTGCGGCGAAGCATGGGGTTACGATTGTTGCGGGATCGGGTCCGCAGCGGAGACCTGGCTGCACGATGAATGTGGCGCATATCTTCGGGCCAACGGGGATCAAAGGAAGTTACGACAAGATCATGCCCACGCCGGGGGAGCGGGACCCGTGGAAAATTGCGTCGGGCAAGAAGCTAATCGTGTTTGATGTTGGCATTGCGCGCATCGGATTGTTGATTTGCTACGACATTGAGTTTCCGCTGCTGTCGCGGGCGCTGGCGGAAGCGGGGGCTGAAATCATTCTGGCGCCTTCAAACACCGAAACCGAGTGGGGTTACTGGCGGGTGCGCACCGGGGCTGTGGCGCGGGCCTTGGAGAATCAGGTTTATACGGTGCATTCACCAGTTGTTGGCGCATCGCGGTGGAGTGCGGCGTGTCCGGCGAATTGCGGCATGGCTGGGATCTTTGCACCATCGGATGTGGGTTTTCCGCCCGGTGGAGTTTTGGCTCTTGGCGAGATGAACAAGGCGCAATGGGTTTATGCCGAAGTTGATCTTGATCTCATTGCCAAGGTTCGCGCATTGGGTGGTGTGCAGACCTACAAGCACTGGCCGGAACAGCCCGGTGCTACACAGTTACCTGTTGCGGAGCGGATTGATATTTCAGGTTCGTGATTTTTTCCTTCTCTTTAGTGCCAAAATTCTGTCACCCCAGCGAAACTTCAGTTTCGCGGAGATTAATGTCGGGGCCTAACTTTCAGCATGTTCGCTGGTTGCAAGTCTGGGTCCCGGCGTCCGGCTCCGCGAAACTGAAGTTTCGCGGGGATGACGAAAGAAAGAACGAATTCAGCGCGTTGATCATTGCAAAGATGGCAGCAAAGATATGTGAATCCG